>PLAD01000105.1 GCA_003134215.1 Armatimonadota bacterium | reverse complement strand
TCGAAATGACTGTGGTGTGGGTTATCTTTGTTCATTGGGGCGACGGATGGCCAGTGGTTGTCTTCGATATGGGATATTGGGGTACCTTATTTCCCGCGGTCCGGATTAAAGGTCCCTTTGCTTTTTTACAGACGATGGAGATAGCGTGAGCGACATAAGAAGTCAGGTTTTTGGTGCAATGATTGGCCTTTGCGTCGGAGACGCACTTGGCGTTCCGTATGAGTTTCATGCAGCGAACGAGCTTCCACCACAGGAAGACATTGAATATTCGCCGCCAGACGGCTTCAATCGAGCGCATCCTGGAGTTCAACCAGGTACATGGTCTGACGACAGTGCACAAGCCTTGTGTCTTTTAGCATCCTTACTCCACTGCGGCAAGTTCGATGCCTCAGATCTGGCAATGCGACTGGTGAACTGGCGTGACAGCGGATACATGGCGGTCGACGCTAAAGTATTCGATGTCGGCATCACAACTAACCGTGCACTCAGTCGCATCCGCCGCGGCTTCGATCCACTTGAGGCGGGCCCTTCCGCTGAGAGTGATAACGGAAACGGTTCACTTATGAGAGTTCTCCCGCTTGCCCTTTGGCATAAGGGAACGGACGGCGAGTTAGCTCGGGACGCACGACTTCAGTCCCGTGTGACACATGGCCACCTGCGGTCCCAACTCTGTTGCGCGCTCTACTGCCTTTGGGCGAGACGTACGCTGGAAAACTCGCCTTCCCCCTGGGACATGGCGGTGGCATCACTCAGAGAAATAGTCGCGAGCGAAATCCCTGCTCTTGCCGAGCTCGAATCGTCCATTCTTACGTTCAAGCCTGAGTCTGCCGGCGGTTCAGGTTACGTCGTAGACTGCTTAATGTCATCCCGGTGCGCGATGCAGCAGATGTCCTATAAAGACGTGGTTCTGACAGCCATAGCCTTTGGGAACGACACTGACACGACTGCTTGCGTCGCAGGCGGCATCGCAGGCCTCCGCGGCGGATTAAGCGAAATTCCGCTTCATTGGCAAGAGCGTCTGCGTGGTCGAAATATCGTTGAGGAACTAACGAACGCCCTCCTTGCACGAAGTGCTCCTCAAGTGCATCCGAAGCATTAAGAAAACGTCCGTAATCCGGTCTACCTGCTCGGGCCGACCGGGGAATGCTTGCCGTCGACCTGGTCGTTTTTCTCGCCGTCATTGCCTCTGTAATGCAGCAAAAAGAATGATAGAGCTGATAACAATACGGTATCATCCAATTATTAGAACAGGTCGGTATTGAACCAACAGTCATCGGTCGGGAATATTAGGTGTGTATGGAATCGAGCGATACTCTCCGTATATTTCGACGTGAGTCTCCTGTCAAAGTCCTCGGCCCTTACTCACGGGCAGTCATCTGGGTGCAAGGCTGTCATTTCGCCTGCCCGAACTGTATTGTCCCCGAATCCTGGGCGATGGACGGCGGCGACCTGTTCTCAATCGAAGACTCGAAACATTGGGTATTGGCGCAGCCGGATATCGAGGGCTTGACCATCTCCGGCGGCGAACCGATGCAGCAAGCCGGTCCGCTTTGTTCGCTGATCGNNGGTGTTGTCTGCTACACCGGATATGCCCGCGAATATCTCACCGACAGGGGCACAGACGCACAGCGCGACCTGCTTGCTCGGATCGATTTACTGATTGACGGCGTTTATATAGAAAGCAGACACAGCAGTTTGCTCTGGCGCGGATCTGAAAACCAGCGTCTGCATCAGCTGACAACACGTTACGAAAACTATATCGCAGAGCGGATTGTTCAGTCCGGTGATAAGTCGGCTGGGGTCGAGGTCGTATTGGACTCCGACGGTGGAATTAGTTACGCCGGAGTTCCTGAAAAGCCGGGATTTCGCGACAGTTTCATCAACGGGATGAACGCCCGCGGAATCAAGCTGGGCTATCAACTTTCAAAAGCGGAAGCCGGCTAAGTTAATTCGATAATGAGAAGGGACAAGCCATGAGCGGCGGATACAAGTATGTAGATGTCATGATCGACCCAAGCGTGGGAGTGTACGATCCTACGCTAGCCTGCGTCGTCCTCGGCTCGATACTGGCCCAGCGCGCCGCAGAAGCTGCAGTGGAGGCATACAAACGTCTGGAAGCGGAAGAAGGATCTCTCGCCGCCAACCTTAATGCAGTAAAGGCGATATCCAGCCCGGTGGCTGAATCTGTTAGATTTCTTCTTGCCCAGCAAAAAGAGAACATCCTTCCGGCGGATCATTCGGTACTCTGCCGAAGGCTGACCGTCGCTGAGGAAGCCGCGCGTGAGTCGCGGACCCATGTGACGCATTCCGAGGCGGTGATGGAACTTGCCCGAATTGAAAGCGATATCAAACGCGCCGTTGCACGTAAGGAGTCGGAAGACGTACGCACGGGGCGTTCGCCGGCAATGACTGTCTTTCGGGCGCGCTACGAGGAGTTGAAGAGGCAGGCCGGAAGCCTCCTCGGCGATGCCGGGCCCGGCCCGCTGGGACCGGCCGGCGCAGCAGCCGTGCTCAAAACAGCGCTCGCTGCCGCCGGCGGGGCGCTGCAAACGAACAACGAATCGACAATATCGGCACATATCGATAAGCTGGAAGCCCTGGTGAATTCGTACGAGGATAGTGTGCGAGAGGCTGTCGAAGCCACGAAGCGGTCAGCGGCGCTTTCCGATCAGGCGGCCGGCGAGTCGACAGCAATTCTCGCCGGGCTGAGAGCCGATGAAGTGGTCATGCGCTGGCACGCGGCAAGTGTCGAAGAGCTCGAGCGCGATCTCGCAGAAGTGACGACCGCTGGGCGGCTCGATCCAAGCGGGGCAATACAAAAGACTGCGGCGGCGCGCGAACGTTCCGCTAAAATCGTCCAGGAAGCGAATTCGGCTCAGGTGAAGGCCGACCAGCGCGACTATATTGCTCGCAGTATCTCGTCGACCCTTTCGGACATGGGCTTTGTCGTCGGTGAACCGGTCGAAGAACATCCAGGCCATCCCGCTACCGCGAGCATTGTTCACGCCGCCTCGGCGACAGGAAAGGCGATTGCTGTCAGCGTGCCGATCGAAGGCCAGGTTTGGTACAACGTCGAAGGCTATGTCAAGACAGTTGAGGCGTTGGTGGGGGGCGGCCACGCCGCCGCATGCGACGAGGCCGAAGACGTAATCGAACAGATGCATGAGGCGCTTGAGGAAGAGTTTCACCTGCAGATGGGCGAGCTCCAGTGGGAAGGCAAAGACCCGAACCGTAAGCTGCGGGCAGCTAAATCTGTCCCGCAAAGCGGTTCATCGTCGAGGAGCACCAGCTAGACCGAAATGAATACCTCCCAGGAACCCACGGAAACGGCGTTGACGGAAGCGATTTCTTCGCGTTTTATCCTCGAAGTAGAAAAGCAGCTCCATCGTCGAAAACATATCGTGCTCTACGGAAATATCTACGATCAGTTTCTGTGGAGCGGATTCTATACGACGGTCGATGATTTTCTGCGCTCCTACTTTCTCGAGATGTCGTTCGATGTGGTTGCGGAGTACGATCCTATCGACGGTTTCCAGTTCGCCGACCATCAGATTGTCCGCGCCCTTCCGGAAACATCGCAAAAGCTTCCCGAGACCATGGAAGGCCGCTACGAAGATATCGTCCGGCGCTCGATCGCTCTGCGCAACCCGCTGCTTGCAACCGCCGTGCAAAAGGGCGGGGCGTCTGGAAATGTGGCGGGAGCGGTCGCCCCGATGGCGTCTTCGGTAGGGAATATGCTTTCCGCGCCGGCTCGCGGTGTCCCTGGCGAGCCTCAGCAGCAAGGCGGCGGTGCAATTGGACATAGGCGTGTCAGCCCTGAAGAAGCGTTCGCCGGCCTGCGCGCGGCGTTATCCCAGCAGCAGCTTTCGTTTGCTGCAACTGTCAGTCTGACTGACATGCTAACAAGCGACAGCAGCCGCTACGATATCAACGAACGCCCTGCCTTGATGATGCTGATGAAGTGCCTGCTGGAGGCATCCATCATCGGGACCGGACCGCTGCGCGGCTACCGCAATACGCTGATCGTCAAAGCCGCAGATCTGAAGCGAATTCCCGAGTGGCTCTACCGTGACAACCCGTTCGTCGCCATCGTTCAAGCCTCTCGCCCGAACAAGGACGAGCGTAAGCAGTACGCAATGAATTTTATGCGTCCGAGCGGTCAGTCCGGCGGCTTCTTCGAAGGCGAGAACCTCACGACGGCAGCTGCGCCGACCGGAGAACCGGCGACACTTCCTCTCGTCGCCGAAGAGTTCGCCGATATGACCGAAGGCATGCAGGCGATGGATTTGGAGGCCTTGCGCATTACCTCGTGGAAGGAGAAAATCGCATCGAGGCCGCGTGAAATGTGGCGGCTGGTCGATTTTTTCAAGTTCGGCGTACGCGAAGATCCCTGGGAAAAGCTCAGCCCGGAGAAAGTGCGCGAAGCGGGCGATTTGCTGACGAAGCGGGTGATCGGCCAGCCGAAGGCCGTCGAAGCTGTGACGAATATGCTGACAAGCGCGCGGGTCGGTTTGAGCATGACCGGCGCCGGCGGGCGCAGTACGAAACCACGAGGAATATTTTTCTTTGTCGGCCCAACTGGAGTTGGAAAGACCGAGCTGGCCAAAGCCGTGACACAACTTGTCTTCGGTGATGAGCGCGCATTTGCCAGATTTGACATGAGCGAGTACAAGGAAGAACATGCTGCGGAGAAGCTCGCAGGAGCCCCACCGGGCTTTGTCGGCTACGAAGAAGGCGGACAACTGACCAACAGGGTGATGGAGCAGCCGCATTCTATCTTGCTGTTCGACGAGATCGAGAAGGCGCACCCGAAGGTTCTGGACAAATTTTTACAGATACTTGAGGACGGTCGACTGACCGACGGCAAGGGTCAGACTGCATACTTTAATCAAACGGCGATCATCTTCACGAGTAATATCGGTGCAAGCGATTTGACCGATCCTCAGACCGGGTCGCTGATCCGCAAGGGGATAATGAGCCGGGTTCGCCTAGACAACGTCGCCGACTTCGATTATGCCGATGTTGCACAGCACTTCCGCAACGAAGTCGACTGGTACTTCACCAGCCGGATCGGAAGAGCGGAACTTCTGAACCGTCTGGGTGACAATATCGTCGCCTTCGATCTGCTAAGGCCGGAATTTGTCGACGGTATCGCGCAGAAATTTTTATTTTCTCTGGCCGACGCTGCGACTGAAAAGTACAAATTTACTCTTGTCTACGATTCGTCGGTATTGACCGCGGTGCACGGTGCAATGACAGTCGGGGACAATCTTCTCTTCGGCGGACGGCGTATCAAGTCGCTGCTGGAAACGATGGTGGAGCGGCCGCTGAACCGCTGGCTGTTTCAAAACTATCCGGAAACCGATGTCCTTACCGGGAAAACGCTGACGGTCAAACTGGAAGCGCCGCACAGTCCGTTGGAAGTGACGGTAGCCTGATGTTCGAAATCGATCTTGCCTGGGACCGGGCTGCACGAACCGGCCCACAACCGACTTCGCATACGCTGAGAGTGCGGATCTCGCCTCTGGTCCAGGCCGGACTTGGCTCGGGCTTGCCGGTGATGATGGCGATTGCGATCGATATCAGCGGCTCGATGGCAGGCGATAAGCTGGAGAAGGCGAAGCGGGCCTGCGAGACCGTAGCAGGCCTGCTTCGGTCATCAGACAGACTGTGGCTTGCCGGCTATTCGACCGATCTGGTAAAGGTCGCTGAAGGACTGCAGGGCGGCAGCGAGGCCGCCCGATCGGTTATGGCGAAGATCGGTCGACTGTCGGCGCAGGGGGTGACTCGCACCGATGTGGCGCTGCAATGGCTTGAAGCATGCCTGCCCTCGACACCTGGAACAGCAAGGGTGGGAATTCTCATCACCGACGGTATCCCCACTGATCCGATGGGTAAGCAGACGACCGATCATGCAGCTTTGCTGCAGATGGCGGGACGGATGGGGCAGGCGGGAATCAGTATCTGCGCCGTGGGTTTGGGCAACGCCCGTTACTTTAATTCCGCCCTGCTGACTCAGATCAGCGACCGCGGTCGCGGTGAGTTTATCTACGCGGAGAAGCCGGAGACTCTGAACCAGCTGCTTGTGAACCGGCTGAGCGCATCGCAAAGAGTGGCGGCGACCGATGCCGCGCTGGAAATTGTCCGAGCGAAGCCCGGCGTCACTATCAAAGCTGCGTGCCGCTTCCGACCGGATTACCTTCCATTGGAACCGGTCGAAACAGCCGAGGGGTATCACATTGAAGCGGGAGCCGTCCGCGGCGATACGAGCACGGATGTACTTTTAAATGTTGAACTTCCGGCTCAGAGTACCGATGTGTGGTCTGGAGCGCAAGATGTTCTGACCGTCCGGCTCACGGGAAGCGGAGATCTTGCCGATTTACCGGCTTCCGCTGCACGCATCAACAACACGGAGTCTTATTCCGAAGCGCAGAGGCGCGATCAGGATGTGGATGCTGACAGACTGAACTGGGATGTGAACGTATTCAGCGATGCCCTGATAAAAGTTCAAGAACAAGATGTATCGGAGACGGTCAAGATGCGCAAGACAGGACAGTTGTTGACCGGTATGGAACAGAGTGCACGGCGTGCTGGCAAAGATCATCTCGCTGATTTAGCGGCCAATCAGGTCACGGAGCTGCGTAAAACGGGAAAGCTCGATGCACATCGCGCGACAGGACTACTGACCGCCTCCCGCAGTCTGGGATCGCCGGCGGGAGCGCAGCCGCTGCCAGGCAGTAAGCAATCACGCGAAACCGGTGTTTTAGCGGAGGCATTGTCGGGAAACGACTAGCAAACAGATGAGTAAATTTGGATTGGATCCCGTGCCGGGCATGGATGACACCCGGACCGATAAATTCGGATCGAAGGCGGCGCCGATCGCCCTGAGAATCGTCAACGGTCCCAGGGCCGGCGAGGTGCTGAACCTGCCGTCGCCGGCGGCAGTGATCGGCCGAAACGACCCGCCGGAAATTTCTGTGGATATCGATCTAACGGATGCGGAGCTATCGGAGACTCCGATGACATCGCGCCGTCATGCACGAATAGAGCAAGATCTGACAACCGGGGAGACGTTTTTAANNCAAAGATGCGCTCCTCTGCACTCACTGTTCCGAGTCAAATCCGGTTCGCCAATCTGGAAATCGAAACGATTCATGTCAACGCATAGCGGCTGTTACGGCCGGTCACATATCGGTAAGGTACGTACCGAAAACGAAGATAGCTTTCTTATAGAATACTGGCCGACCCAATCGGCTGCAATAGTTGTCGTCGCGGACGGAATGGGGTCGTATGGCGGCGGGGCGACCGCGGCGATGGCAGTCACCGAAACTTTTGCCGAACTTGTGTCGAAGCCGCTGCCGCTTTCCAGGAATGCACGTTACGAGCTGCTGCTCGGCGCTTTTTACCACGCGGATGCCAAAATTAAGTGGCTGCAGGATACTTCGAACCCTGAGATGGGCGCGACGGTGGCGGCGGCGATTGTCACTGAGGACGAGCTAATGTATCTCTATGCCGGCGACTGTCGTGTCTATCACTTCAGCCGTGACGGCGAGACTTTTATCTCGCGAGATCACTCGGTATCGCGAGCGCTGCTGGATGCCGGGAAGATTGACCAAGACGAGGCGGCTCGTCACCCCATGGGCAGTGTGGTCACCTCATGTCTGGGGGGCCCGCCGTTGACTTCCAGGATTACGATCGATCCGCAATATGCCGACGGGCTCAGCAGCGACGATGAAAATTCGGGCCCGTTCCGAAAACTGGCCCATGGCGATATCATCGTCCTGTGCTGCGACGGCCTGTGGGGAGAGATCGCAGATAACTCGATCTCGGTTCTGGTGCAGCGAAGCCGATTTTACGGACAGTCAGCCAAGCAGATCTCGTCCGGGTTGATTAACCTGGCGCTCGATGGACCGGCGACCGACAATATTACTGGGATCGTCATCGATGCCGATGCGCTCTACGCAGAGTTTGCAGCGAGAGAAGCGGAGGAAGACGATCGAAAGGCAGCCATGGCGGCTATCGACGACGAAGATTAAACCGAATGAGTTCTCCGACAGATTCGAGAAGAAGCAATAATCTCTGGGCCACCCTCGAAGGCTCGGTTGTAGACGGCCGCTATCATCTGGGACCCTTGCTCAGTTCAGGAAGCTACGGAGGGGTGTTCGCCGCAGACGAGGTTGTCGCCGACAAAATGATGCGCCATCTGGCGATCAAGTTGATCACGCCGGATTCCGAATACCCGGAGCGCCAAATGGAAGAGTTGGTACTTGCCACCAGCATGGATCACCCCAACATCCTGCGCTGCTTCTCGCCGGGTGTCTGCACATTGAACGGTGTCCGTCTCTTGTACCTGGTGATGGAGATGGCATCATCGAGTTTGGCCGACCGATTTATCGAAGGCGTCATGACCATGGATGAAACCGTTATACTGGCTCAAGGCATGCTGTCGGCTCTGATCTACTTGGGAGGCGGGGATAGGCCTTTGGTTCACCGCGACCTGAAACCGGCGAATATTCTCAATGTCAACGGAGTCTGGAAGCTGGCGGATTTCGGTCTCCTGCGCGGTATCGGTCCTGACCGAGTGGCGCAGACACGAACACTTCTCGGTACGGCGGAATACGCGCCCCCGGAAGCATTCGACGGGACAGTTTCTACGGCGTGGGACATGTGGTCGCTTGGTGCGGTGCTTGTCGAAGCGCTGACCGGCGCTTTGCCGTTCGACGAACCGTCGCCGCAGCAACTGCAAAACTCGATTTTAACATCGACCGCGAATAATGTCGACCAGATCGGCGACCCGCTGCAACCGATTATCCGCGGCTGCCTGATCAAAGAGCGCCTCAAACGCTGGACTGCGGAAGAAGCGATCGGAGTTCTCAAAGGCACCGCGGCAGCCCCGATATTTCTAACCGAAGGAAGTCTAATCGGCGATAATCTTGCCTTGCGAAAAGGAAAGTATCCGTTCCGTTTTAAGTTCGGCTCGGCCGATACTGTTCCCGAGTTGATACAGCTGTGTGAAGAATATCCAAACGAAGCACAAGACTATCTCGCGAACAGATATTTTGTGAAATGGTTTGGAGATGCACTCGACGATCCAGCGCTTGCTCGCGAAGCCGGGGGCTGCAGTCAACTACACTGGCACGAGCCGGAGCGAGGTGTGGAGCTTCTACTGCGAGAGCTCCGAAAGAACTGCGGAATGCCGTTCGATCCGAATATAGAACCGTTGTCACAACGGCTAGATTTCGGTTTAGTGACGGTTGGCGAGCAGACGTCGCTGCCTTTACACTACCGCTGCGCCGCCCGGAGACATGTATGGGGTGAAACAGAGCTTGTTGGAGAGGTTCCCGGTGTTTCGGTCGATCCGAAATTTGGCGGCGAGGACGTGCCGGTTGAGGTGCGACTGAATCTTATTGGAATCGACCCAGGCTACTACGAAGGCATCGTGCGCCTCGTCCCTCAAGGCTTGGCCAGGCCCGTTTCCGTACCCGTCACCTACACGGTGATGCCGCTAAAAATAAAGATTTCGGTGAGTTCGTTGGCATTTGGCGCAGTCGAGTTCGGCCAGATTACAACACGTCGAATAGAAGTGTCGACCGGCTCACCGAACGTACATGTAAATGTCATTGCCTCGGTGGTCCCGCCAACGCCGGGTATAGAGATTAGCGGAGACTTTTCCGGCTCAGATGTGGTGCTCAATGTCACTGCGGACTGCGGCCAAATGGAGGCGGGTCGGGAGTATGTCCGCAGAATCATGCTGGAGACAAGCGCTGGAACCTTTCAAGTGCCGATGCGCCTACGTGTCGTGGTCCCGCATAAGCCGATTATTCAGGCCGTAATCGGCGGAGCACTACTCGGCGGAATTTTGGCGGTAACGGGTCGCAGCCTGATTGAAGTTTCATCGCCGGTACAGCCGCATTGGTTTCTCTCGTATCCTACAGGCGACTCTTACGACACGATCTTTCGGGTAATAGGCAGTCCATGCCTTGCGATTGCAGCAGGTTGGGTCTATCGACGGTTCGCAGCTTGGCGTTGGCCTCTGCTGTTTGAAGGCCGAGGATCGCTGCAGAATCCGGTTAATACCTTTCTTAATTTGTTCAGAAACAATCCGAACTAGGTGAATAGCTAATGGACAGTCGAACCGAAACAATGCGTTTCCTAGGAATTGGTTTTGTAGCGTTGGCTATGGTATTGTGCTACAGCGCCCTCCCATTTATCGGCGGAATGATATTGATAGTATTCGATTACGCTGCATTTGGATTCCGTTGGTTTGGGATTCGAGATCCTGCCGAGGCCTGGATACCCCTCGGAGCGATCGGCGGAGCGCTGGTCGGCCTCAGCATGGTGCTTCGAAGAGTAGGGAAGCTTGGGTCGTCTTACAAAGTGGCAATTTGGGGCGCATCTGGGTTCGCCGCGCTCTATGTGCTGTCATTCCTCTATTCTCAGACAATGAAGCCGGTTAAAACACTCCCTGCTGCCGCACAAGCGCCCGCTGCAGCCACCGGAACTCCGGCTCCTCCATCTGCGTCGACTTCACCTGCCGCCTCGAGTGCGACGACGACTGCGACACGCACAGGCAGCGATCAGGATACGTCAGATCAATAGCGCGCATTGTTCAGAGCGTGCTATTTTTAAGCACGGCGAAGGATGCCGCTGGCAGTGGACTAGCTGCTTCCACCAGCTTTTCAAGCGCGGCTTGGCGTGCGCGCAGTTCTCTTACTTCTTCGT
The DNA here is from genome assembly GCA_003134215.1 of Armatimonadota bacterium. Taxonomy (GTDB): domain Bacteria; phylum Armatimonadota; class Armatimonadia; order Armatimonadales; family Capsulimonadaceae; genus BOG-944. Next base: position 1,563 of record PLAD01000105.1, on the reverse strand, counting down.
CGCCAATCTGCGCGGCGCATCCCGCGACAATTCTTCTTCCGCGGTCGGCAATCAGATGCCGCTCTTTCATATCAGGGATTGTGAGCGAGATATCTCCCAGGGCTCGAAGCATTCTAAGGCTGACCGCGACATCCGCCTTAGCATAGAGTCGGATCTGCTCGAATGCAGAATCCATCAACCGTTCGAAGCCAAGCCAGGGAATGGTGGCGCGGAGTGATCGCAAGTCGTGTATCGCCTCCGATAAGACAACCTTCAACCTTGTCCCTTGCGACGGCGGTTTTGAAGCAGAGTTCGTCGACTTCCTCGACACCTGCAGGGACGTGGCTGCGTTCGAAAAGAACGCTGGGCCGCAAAAATTAATGATCGACTACCTGGCGCCAAACGGCCGACCAGCGATCTTCTGGCCGGACTTTTTAATTCGATTGAAGAACAATCGGCACGTTTTAGCGGAACTGAAAGGGATAGAGGACTCAACCAGCGCAGTCAAGGCGAAAGCGGCCATTGAATGGTGCAAGGCTGCCTCAGCGTCCGGCGCGAAGTGGGACTATATGTATGTGACCGCGCCGACATTCGAGGCTAACCACGACTTCACTGTCGAAGCCCTTTCACGGGGCGCGGGCCGCCGGCTACTTGCCCTGGTCGACACATTCACGTCTAAGCAAATTCCATTACCGTTCGATGAAAAACCCGAGGTATCTCGCAAGGAGAAGGCCGACAAATACCTCTCAGAGATCGATGTGACCTGGCTTCCCGAAGGGCTACGACGTCATTGAAATTGCAGCCAACGATCTGTACGACAGACACAAAATGGCGAGGCATTTTTACAAAATAGCACGATGGCTTGTCGGAACAGAGAGGGCAAGGCAAGTGAGAGACGATCGCGAATGGTTTGAGGAGGGGTGATCGACCGACGGAGCCTTTGAGGAAACCAAACCGACACGATGCCGGAGTTTAGCATGGGGGTTTCGGCTTCGCTCAACACGACTATTCGGGGTGCTTTGTTGGTTTTACTGGGGGCGGCATGGGAGCGGGCCGCGGTCAAAAAAACTTTGACGACAATGTTACACAGGTCGAAAAACATGTGGTACAATGACGAACATGCGTTCCTTTGCGCGCATCCATAATCTCAAACTCGGAAGAAGATCAAGACTATGCTAACCGATCGTGAAAGGGCTGATGAAGCCGAGATAGAAGGACCTTATAAGGATCTGGCGATTGCCGTGAGGCGAATTCTTGGGTTCTATTCGCATGATGCGCCGCTGATGTCCGCGAGGCAGGCGGCGCTTCGGTGCGGGGTCAACCATGCTACCATTTCGTCGATAATTCGCGGAGGCCGTGGGTCGCGCAGCTCTCTGAAACAGTTCGCCACTGCGTTTGACATCGATCCGGAGGAGCTTTTGAAGCTGGCCGGCTACTCCCGCGCTCCGGTGCCGACAATGAAAAACGCCTTCCGGCCCTTTGATCCTTCCAATCAGCCGGACGGCGACAGTCTTCCTCAACGTATCTACCACAAGATCGAGCGGCTGAGTGAGCGTGATTTGCGTCGCCTCGATCAAGTCCTTG
>PLAD01000244.1 GCA_003134215.1 Armatimonadota bacterium | reverse complement strand
GACCTATACCGAGGAATTCAAAAGGAAAGCCGTGGCAGTCGGATAGACTGTACGCAGTGTCCGTTTTATTGGGGGAATGCCACTTTAAGGCTCATGTAATTTATGGTGTTTAATTACATGGAGCCTTTACAGTAAAAAAGGAGGTTCGTCGTGAATATCTTACCAGAAGTTGTTCGCTCAGGCGGGCTCATTCTTCCAATCTGCGTTCTGCTTGTTTACCCGTTCATTCTTTCAAAGAAACTGGGTAACTTGCGAGGCTTCAGCTGGGGCTTGATAAGCCTCGCTTTGTTTTGTTCGGCAGTTTTGACAGCGTACAGCTGGTGCTTTACGTCCGTAGATTACGCGGTCGGCGCGCTCTTACTTACCGGCCTTGTCCAATACCTTGTGCTATTCAGCTTCTGGCGAACAGCGGGCTTATTCGCAAACGGCCCCCTGAATAGGCTATCTAGCCGATCGAACGGACTCTTGGCATTCCATGCGATGTTTCTTGCGTTCTGTGGTCTTTACGCCATGTATTTCGCTAACGCGTCTCGGTTATTGATGACTGGCGGTGTGATTGCAGCGTGCCTTGGTTTCGTGCCGTTTCTATTGATCAGTAAGCTCAATCGAAAAACAAATCCGTGATCGACCAACTGACTGACCGGCTACATATTGTACAGGCTTGAATCGGCTCCTGCCAATTTAAGAACACCTTGAAAGACCAAGCAGAAGGTCCGAACAGCGCGTGTAGGACACTCGTAAGCAAAGGGAAACATACTCGGGGTCTGATTGCCTAGCCTTTCGGGCCGGAGCCAGATCCAGAACCGGCACCGCCTTCGACATTCTCTCCTGTTCAGCGACAATTATTATTGCGGCCTGTAGGGTGCAATAGTACCATCTATTTCTTAGATTAGCGACCTTCGGTACCCAGCAGCCCATATTGAGGTCGAGAATATCCGCACCGAACTCTTCGGCGACTGATGCAGCTTCTGCCATCAGGCCAGGGTCTCCGCCAAAGAGCTGAACACTGACGGGACGTTCAGAATCGGTCCAGTCGAACATGCCGAATGTCTTGGCGTTCTTGTAATGGATTGCGTGTGACGAGAGTAGCTCCGTTACAACTAATCCTGCGCCCATTTCGCGGCAGATCAGTCGAAACGGATGATTGGTAATGCCCGCCATTGGGGCCAAAACTATTGGAGCATCGAGCTCGATTTCTCCGATCGAAAGCCGCCTCGATGCGATGGGTGGTGCTAATGGCAAAGTAAAATTATACCATTGTAGAGCCGACCTCTTAAGCCGCGATTTTTTCCACTGAGCTGTTTGAAGACCGATCGTCAAATTGATGATCTCCCGATCCGCTGCTGCCTTTCAGGTTTTCCAGATCAGTATCGAGACCGCTCAGCGATATTGCAATATCGTTTGTGAATCGTGGAATTCCTGCTGCGAACGTCGAGATCTCGTCCGTGTCGACCGCCGTCTGCTCAACGGCAACAGCGATTTTCGAAATCGAATCGACCGTTCGCTCGGCAATGGCGATCATTTCATTCACTGCGACGGTGACGACCTCCTCGTTATGAGTCGACGCCAAGCGGACGGCTGCGACCTGGTCACGAGCCGCATTGACAACTTCTCGCAGACCGTTGGCCGTAGAAGCGACCGTCTTAACCTCCGCCTGTACCGAATTGACCGAATCGAGCATGAGAAAAATTGCACTGCCTGCATCTTTGCTGAGTCGTTCGCCTTCTTCCGCCGCCGTATTGCTGGCTTCCATGGCCTTTATAGCTTCGTCAACGCCCGTTTGGACTCCGGTAATCAGTACTTCGATATCCACGGTCGCTTTGGCGGCCGCATCAGCCAGCCGCCGAACCTCGGTGGAGATAATTCCGAACGCGCGACCCGACTCGCCGGCACGGGAAGATTCGACCGCCGCGTTGAGAGCAAGCAGTCCCGTTTGACGGGTAATTTGCCGCAGCGTGTCGACGATCTGGCCTATCTGACGGCGACTGTCATCCAGCGCACGGTTCTTTTGCATTGAAATGCCGATCTGGGAACGGATACGGAGAATACTGTCGACAGTCGCATCCATCGCCTCTCGGCCGAGCTGAGCATTGTGCGCGGATTCCATAGCGCTCACTGACAACTTCTCAGCAGACTCGGCGATTACGGCGATCTCGATCGCAGCTTCGTCCATGCCCTTATCGGATTCTTCGACGGCGCTTTGCTGCTGCCTGCTGCTAGAGCGAACGCGGGCGACAACATCCTGCAGCAGGCTCGTTGAATCCGCAGCCTCTGCCGAGTGCCTGGCTTGTTGTTCGATCGCCGAGAACATTCGGTCGCATGCGGCGACCGCTTTTGCGGCGCCGGCATCCACCTCCAACAATGGAGCTTGAATCGCCGCCATTCCCGATCGAAGCTTGGTAATCAATTGAAGAAGAGACGGATTGACCGCCGGTGCGATGGACTTTTGATCTAACAATTGCTTGCGCGTAGGTTTTTCAATTCTAAAACTTGCCATGTTCGTTTGCTGGGTCTGCCCAGCACCTCTCATTTCGGTAATTTATCGGTCAGGCAGCTTTTTTGTCCGCATAGGACGAGACGGGTGCTCGATGCAGGTCGTCATCCGCCAAGTATTCACGATGCAAGTCGGCGATTTCATTCGAACGGAGTTTGCCGTGATCGCAGTCCTGAGCTGCCTTCGCCATCGCTTCCGAACGTTTATTGAGGATAGAAGCCGCGCGGTCAATAGACTGTCCAATGACATCTTGATTCTGCATCGACGTCATCGCGTCACGAAGGCCGGTCCTGACGCTGTTCAGGTGGCTATCGGCAGCGGCAGCCATCTTCGCGTACTGCGCGTTGATCAACTCGATTTCCGGTAGCAGTGCGGAACCCGGCACTTTCGACGTCTTTGCGTAACACTCGAGCGCCGTTTCGAGAACATCCACATCTCGGTCGATTCGAATGAGGACATCCAGAATCTCGTCTGCCCAGTTCAGTGATATTTGCACTGTGTCGCGTAAACGTTCAACGACCAGACTATCCATATTTGAACAGTCTCGAAGCGTCAAGAGATGTCTTTCTTGTTCGCTGCAGTAATCGGTCATCGGATTGAACTCTCCTCAAACGTAATGATTTTTTTGCACTGTGTCTTCATTATCGGAGCCCGGGCACTGCCTGGCGGATTGCCTGGTAGAGCCGATCCCATCCGATTGGCTTTACCAGCCATCCTGTTGCGCCAGCCGCCTTGGCAATTCCCTGTTTTTCCGGTGACTGTTCGGTGGTGAGAACGAATATGGGTACGAACCGGGTCGCCGGCAGCTTTCGAACTTCCTTAATAAGCGTGAGGCCGTCCATTTTAGGCATATTCATATCCGTCACGATTACATCGGGTTTGAGGCCGGCTTTGATTTTGATCAATGCCTCTTCGCCGTTTGGCGCTTCTTCAAATGCGAGTTGGGAGCTGATAATGCCTTCCTTAAGGAGCTTACGAACGATAGGTGAGTCATCTACAATAAAAACTGTATGCATTATTTACTTTCTTTGTGTTTTTCCAATTTTACAGAATTCTTGCGAACTCGTTTTTTGATTTCTTGAGTCGGTAGCGCTGCTTTTATCCATTCGGAAAGTTCGAAGTTTAAGGGCGTCTTCGAAATGCGGGCCCTCCCGATCAGCAGTGCTTGGAGAACGGATGTGTGCAGGTTCTCGCACTCTGTCAAATCGACTATTCCACCAGGGAACTTGACCAGCCATTCCAACACGGGCTCGGCATCTTCCNNATCGATTACGATCGGCATTAGATCAGTCCTTCCAGGTTCAGCATCAATAGTATCGTTCCGTTGCCGAGAATCGCCATGCTTGTGAAAGCCTTTGATTCGGAGATGACACCCTCCATCGGCTTCTCGATAACTTCGACTATGTCGGCAAAATCGTCTACCAGCAGCGCCACGTTTTCGTTGAAGATTCGGGCAATGAGAATAGCGTACTCATGCCCCTCCGCTACTTCCGGTTCCGGTTGGAGGTTTAACATAGAACGCAGACGGATAACCGGCATCGTGCAGTCGCGGCGAACAAGGACTTCCTTGTGCTTAATCCGAAAAATGGACTCTACAGGTACACGGAAGGTTTCGACTATGATGTCGAGCGGCACGCCGAACTCCTGGCTGTCCGATTTGACGATCATCGCTCTGGTTGACGTCATAGTCATCGGCAATGAAAGCATGACCTTCGTTCCCTTGCCCTTATCGCTTTGGAGTTGAACTGTCCCTCCGACCTGCTCAACAGCCGTTCTGACCACATCCATTCCAACGCCGCGTCCGGATAAGTCGGTAACCGTGTCTACGGTCGAGAAGCCCGCGCGGAAAACGAGCTGCACCGCGTCGGCATCGCTAAGCGCATTCATTTCTTCTTCACTGGCCAGCAGATTTCTTTCGAACGCTTTTCGCTTGACCCGGTCAGGGTCGATACCCTTCCCGTCATCGCTGACAACGATGAGCGCTCGGCCGTTCTCCTGGGAGGCCTTAATCCGGATCGTTCCCTTCGCTGACTTGCCAGCGGCAACTCGATCCTTCGTCGTTTCAACCCCGTGGTCCAAACTGTTGCGGACGATATGCATGAGCGGGTCGCCCAATGCCTCGACGATATTCTTGTCGAGTTCGGTTTCCTCGCCCTCCAGAATCAGCTCAATGTCCTTGTTGAGCTTCTGACCCATGTCGCGAACGAGTCGGTGGAAGCGCTGCAGCACATGGGAAACCGGCAGCATGCGAACTTCCATCATTGCGTCCTGCAGGTCTTGCGTGATCCGATTAATGACGCTGTAGTGTTCTTTGATCTCTCGGGACAGGTCCCGTACGCCAAAAACGACCTGTGCACGTTCGGCAAGGTACGGCAAACTGTTCTTAGCCACTACCATTTCGCCGATCAGGTTCATCAACTTGTCAATGCGCACCTGGTCCACCTTCAGTACTCTGATTTCGTTGCTCTTTTGGCGGACCGAAATTTCATTTACTTGTGCACTGGGTGGCGTGGTCATGTCCGGAGCGATGTCGCTAATGCGCAGAGGTTCATCCCGGTTCAACGTTGTCAGCAGGTCGGAGATCTGCTCGGAAAGTGGTCCCGCATCTACCTCTTCAACCGCTTTGTCCACAGCCTCTTGAATCGTTGACGTTAAAGACGAGACTCTAAGATGCGACAGGCAGTTGAGCAGGATGACTCCTGTAGATCGTATCCGTGCAGGCAGTATCTCCCGTTCGCCGGGAGTCTTTAGGCTTGACTCGAGCTGACGTAAGAGCTGTTTCAATCCTGTCTGCTGTTCGATTGAAAGGCCGCGCTCGATCAGCGCCGACGGAGTCAGCAAGTCCTTACTCTGGTCGGCCTGCGAATCATGTCCAACGTGCAAAGAGTCGCTGGTAAGTTCTACAATCTGCACTTGCGAGAGCACGTAGCGAAAGAGCTCCGATATTTCTTCTCGCGTCGTCACTGACAGCGTTTTAAAGCCAAGGTGGCAGCGGAAAGGATCGAGTTCATTCGCAGGCGGCGTATTTGCTTCCGTAAATGCGCTGCGCCAGCGCGTACCCTTGATCTGCTGCATTAAAAATAGGGGATCTTCACCGCGAAAAAAGCAGTCCTCTTCAGGATGATATGCGATCGCAAAGAGCTTCTCTCCGGTCTTGAACGTCGTGTCGCGCAATTCACTGCGGATGTCCGCCGGCACTTCGTCGATCCATTTGCAAATCTCGGGAGCTGCGGCGGCAACAGCCGTCACCGCGACAGTTATTTCAACATCGGTCGTGAAACCACGAAGTCGCGTTATCAGTGGCGCCGCCTGCTCGGCGGCATTCTTGGGGAGGAGTTCCGACTCGTCTAGATGGTCGATCCAGCCGCCGACGCAGTCGACGACTTGCAGCAATATATCGATAATCTCTCGTCGAAAGACAATTGTCTTTTGCCGGACACCGTCAAGCACATCTTCCGCCGCGTGGAGCAGCCGGGTGATCTCCGGAAGTCCCACCAGGCCCGAATCGCCCTTGAGAGTGTGCATTGCGCGAAATGACGTGTTGATGATTTCTACATCGTCCGGATCCTTTTCGAGCGCCAGCAAATTGACATTAGTATCGTCGAGCAGTTCTCTTGCTTCGGCAATGAATTCGTTAAGAAGGGAGTTCATGCAACTTCTCCAATCGTAAAGTCGACATACTGTTTCAGCAGGGTTGGGTGCACCGGCTTAACTAAAAATAGATTTGCGCCCGCAGCATACGCGTGTGCAGCATCGCTTTCCTTAGACTCCGTACTGCTCATAATGATGGGTGTCGAAAGTTGACCCGGTTCCTTGCGCAGCGCAGTCACCATAAAGTAACCGTTCATCGTCGGCATATTGATATCCGCCACGATGAGGTCGTAAATGGACTTCAATGCCTTTTCCATGCCCTCGTAGCCGGTCGTCGCTTCCACAACGTCGTAGCCCCATTTAGTCAGAAGGCCATGCAGGTACAGCCTGATCGTCGCGGAGTCGTCGACGACAAGAATTCGCTTTTTTAATTTGTTCATATCGGTTTCTGATAGGCGGTAACGCCGGGAAATGTTCTGAGCTTAAACAGAGATGTGATGTGACTCATCGATTCGGCCGGGGCTAGACAGATGAAGCCGCCCGGAGTCAAAGCGTCGTAAAAAGCTTCGGCAGCGATTTTTCGGGACTTTTCGTCGAAGTAGATCAACATATTTCTACAGAAGATAATATCGAAGTTGCGAAAGGCACGCGTCTTTTTCGGATCGACGATATTTAACTGCTCGAACGACACCGAATTGCGAAGCTCCGAGCAGATCTGGTAAGTACGGCCGGGAAGCTCGGCGAAATAGGTCTTCAAGATGTCTGGTGGAAGTCCTTGTACAGAACGCTCGGAATAGATGCCCTTTTTGGCCTGCTCGATCACCGACGTGTCGATGTCGGTTCCGTATATCTCGATTTCATAATCGTCTACATGAGGCCAGTGCTTCAGCAGATAGAGTGCTATCGAATAAGGTTCTTCGCCGGTTGAACAGGGCGAAGACCAGATCCTCAGCGTCTTCTTCTTCTTCGTGGCGACCAGTTCAGGAATAATGCGGTGCGCCAGGCATTCAATTTGCGAAAGATCGCGGAAAAAGTAGGTTTCGTTGATCGTGAGTACGTTGATCCCCGACTGCAGTTCCGCTTTGTCCGGATAGAGCCGCACCAATGTAAGATACTCTCTGAGCGAGTTGCAGCGGGTTGCCTCAATGCGTCCGATCAACCGTTTGTCGACGAAATAGCGCTTTGAAGATTCGTACAGTATTCCCGTGTGGCGATAGAAGAACTCGCAGAACGTGTCGAAGTCCTGATTCGAGAGAGTAAGCTGTCCGGCAGCGCTCTGCATATTGTTGTTTAATTTAGACATCGTCTGCCGCCGTGAGCGCGGAGGACTCGACGAATCCTGATGCATTTATTCGATCGACAGTCAGGTCGACCGCCATTTCAATGAAGGGAGTATCCGAAAACCTGGCCTTAAGTGCAATTAGGTCCGGAATCATGCTTGGCGTTCCAAGCTCTGTCAGTAAATCTACTGCTGCGGAACAGACATTGACATTTTCCTCGTCGACGATAACCTGATGCAGCCATCGAGGAACATCGGGATGGGGCAGGGACTCCAGGATGTTGATCGTGAATATCCTGACGTCTGCATCGTCGTCGGTCAAAAGCGATTCGATTTCTGCATTTAATTGGTCCGGCAGTTGCTTGAGCGCTTCGATACTGCTATTGCGCAGTTCGGGATCTTCCGAACGCAGCAGTTCGATAAAGCCGCGTATCGCCTGCTCGTCCTGGATTTGCGTTAGCGAACTAAAGATTGCCGCACGGACAGCAGGATGTTCTTCGATATTCAATCGCTGGCAAAGCTGGTCGGAAATTCCGGAAAACTCAGCTAAATCTCGCGCCGCGAGGCGCCGCTCAAGGAATCTCCAATCGTTCAACTGCTCTAGGAGACGATCCAGATCCCGACTGGTTTCTCTTCGTTCGACGGTCTGTTCTATCTTCTCACGCTTGACAAAGCCCATTTGTATTTTCTCTATTTCTCGGTCAGTTCCGCAGCCATATAACGAGCTGCTGAGCAATTCTTGCGGCATCCAAAACCAGAGTGGAGCCGCCGAGTTTAATCAATTCGTTCGGCATACCGAACACAACACAGCTTGATTGCGATTCTGCGATCGTTCTGCCGCCGCGCTCCTTAACCTGTGCCATGGATTTCGCTCCATCGTTTCCCATGCCTGTAAGAAGTACGCCGATCAACGATGACGCTGGCGCTACTTCTAAAGCGCTGTACACAAGTCCATCGACGGAAGGATGCCACAGATAACTTGTTGAAGATGGTCGAGGCGCGGCGATAATCTCGTCGCCCCGTTTGACGAGGGTCATATCTGCATCGCCGCGAGCTATATAGACTGTGCCGGGAACGACTGGCAGTTGACGAGAGACTTCGACGACGTTCAAGGCGCTCATTCTGTCTAGCCGTTCGGCAAAAGACTTTGTAAAACCGGAAGGCATGTGCTGGGCGACAACTACTGGCCAGGGAAAATCGGCCGGCAGCTTCGGCAGGATCAGCTCTAATGTCTGCGGTCCACCGGTCGATACCCCGATCATGACAATGCCGGCAGCAGTCCCTCGTTTTGCCGTCCGAGTTGGGGCAGGCGCTGCCTTGCCGACCGCCCTTTCAACCGTTGGGCGGTTAGAACTTCCCCTCACCTTACTGCCGACCGCAGCTCTGACCTTGATTTCCAGTTCACGGGCTACGCTGTCCAGATTGAGCGACATCGTGCCGTCTGGCTTGCCGACGAAGTCAACCGCCCCGAGCGCGAGAGCCTCAAAAGTAGCCAGTGCGCCTTTTGTGGTCAGCGAAGAGACCATTACCACCGGGCAGGGATGGATCTGCATGATATGACTCAAACAGGTCAATCCATCCATTTCCGGCATATTTATGTCCAGCGTAATGACATCCGGCTTAAAGGTCTCAAGCTCTCTGAGAGCGTCCGCGCCGTTTCGGGCCGTACGCAGTTCGAAATCGAGCTTTTTTCCGAATAAGTCGACCAGACATTTACGCATCAACGCTGAATCGTCGACGACGAGCAAGCGAATCATTGATCTCTATTCCTTTGCTGTTGACGATTACGCAGCTGCGAGATTCGTCAACTGCGCGAACTCATCAGTCTCGAGAAGCTTGTCGACATCAAGCATCAGGACCATTCGTTTGTCCTTCTCAAGATTGGCGACTGACTTGACCAGGTTGCCCTTGCCTCCAGAAACGCCCGGCGTTTCCTGGATCAGCCCGTTGGCAATTTTGTAGACTTCGGAGACCGAGTCGACGATGAACCCGGTCGGGATGCCCAGTGCACTGAACACCATGATCCGCTGTCGGTCGGAGCGTTCCATCGGCGGCATTCCAAAGCGCTTCCGCTGGTCGATTACCGGTAGGATTGATCCGCGCAGATTCATGATGCCTTCGACGAATGAAGGAGATGTCGGAACCCGCGTGAGCACGTCAGGGACGCGAACGATCTCGTTGATCGCTTCGATTGGAACGCCGTACTCTTCGTTGCCGACACGGAAGATAACTACTTGCCGTTCGTCTTCACTCTCTTCTTCTATTGAGTTGTTCATCTGGTTGCTACTCTTCTCACTGTCCGCATGGTCTTTGTCGCTTACTTCTAGCGCGCTTCGCACATCGCGGTGCTGGAACAGATTTTCTGCCGAGATAAAGGACACAAGCCGCTTGCCGCCGTCCAGACGGCCAATCTCCGTGATTTCCACCAGGGTGCCGTCTTGCGCCAGTACTTTCGGGATAGCGTCGACCAGTTTGCGGTCTACTCTCAGCACTTCGTTGACTGTGTCGACGACAATGCCCACCTCCAGCTTGACTGCAGATTCGTCGCTGCCTGGAAGGTGAACGACGATGATCCGGTTCTGGTCGGTTAACTCCGAGGAGGAAAGCGCAAACAGTTGACGGAGACCTACCAATGGCAGCAGCCTGTCGCGCAGATTGATCACCCCGATGACGTGGCCCGGCGAGTTCGGCACCTGTGCGATATGCTCCGGCACCTGAACAATTTCCTGGACGAACTCGATCGGTATCGCGTACTCCTGAGTCTCGACTGAGAAGCTGACGAAGTGCAGCGTATCGGCGTCCAATACCTCATCGTTCTGTTCGGTTAGCGATTCGCTTCCCGAGCTGTGGGAACGCTGCGTGGCGGCGCCGACTAATTTGAACTGCGCCTCGATGAGCTGGTCAAAGTCGAGGATCATAATGATCTTCCCGGATTCGTTTTTAATGATCCCGGTCAGGTAGTCGGTGTTGACCGTCGTTTTGACTGTCTCGAGGCCTTCAATTCGACCCGCTTCGACTCGCATGACGCTGGAGACCTGATCTACAACGAAACCCAATAGGGAGCCGTGCTCGATCACCAGGACTCGTGTCGTATCGTCATGCTCGTTTTCGGGAAACCCGAATATCCGGCGGAGCGAGATAATCGGCAGCACCTTACCCCGTAAGTTCGACAGTCCAAGTAGGTTTGGCGATGTCAGCGGAACGCGGGTTACCTCAGGTAGGCGAATGATTTCCTGAACCTCGACGATCGGAAGACCAAAGATCTCATCTCCTACCTTGAACGTGACGAACTGCTGGGTGTAACCCTCGTGCTCCTCATCGCTTACGGAACTCTCAGCGTCGGCGAATGCATTTTCGACGCTTTCTTTTATGTCTTGAGTTGTTTCCATGGTTGTATTCTTTTTGATCTTTAGCTGCTCTGCAGTTCGTCGGCCAGCGATGAGATCTCCTCAATTGCAACTGTGAGCGCATCCGCTACTTGCAGCTGCTGTCGGCTTGCCTCAGTCGCCTGAATTGTCGCTTGCTCGGCCTGAGTAGCTGCTGCAGCAATTTGGTCGACTCCGACTTTGATTTCGCCGAGCGCCTCGTTGACCTGAACTGCGGCTTCGGAGATCTCTTTGTTGCCGGTTAGCAACTGTCCGATGTCGGTCTCGACGATTCCAAGATTTGTCGTGATGCTCTTGGCTTTTTCCACTTCCGCTGTTCCTGCGAGCGCAATCTCTTCCAGGTCGCGACGAACGACGCTGACCTGATCCTGAACTGCTTTGACCATATCTTTAATCCGGTCGGCATTCTCAGCGGAGTCTTTCGCCAAATTCCTGATGTCGGTGGCGACGACAACGAATCCCTTGCCGAACTCGCCGGCTCGGGCCGCTTCGATCGCGCCGTTCACTGCCAGCATGTTCGTTTGGACAGAGACCGAGGCGATTGTGTCGACGATCTTATCGATCCGCCGACTGATCGTCTCAAGATTACTGATCTGGTCTCGGCTCTGGATGTTCTCGTCCAATGAAGACGATACTCCCTTGATCAGAGACTCAGCGTTTGTGCGGGATTCGCTCAAAATTACAGATAGAGCCTCGCATTTTTCAACCCCAGCCCTTGTATTCTGGTCTGCTACCCTCGCCGTTTTCTCCAATTGGTTGACCGCAGTGGATGCCTGTTGGGCGGCCGATGCCTGCTGCTGAGCGCCCTGCCCGATCTGTTCTAACGCGGACATGATTTGCGTGGATGCCGTGTTGATCTCCTGGGTGGAATTAGCAAGCTCTTCGGCTGCTGCGGCCAGTTCTTCGGCGCTCTTCGAGATGTTGGTGCTATTTTTGAGGTCCTCGGCAATTTCAGCAAGGTCCTGCGCCGCGCGTTCCGCGACAGTTAATGCAGTAGCCTGCTGCTGCAGCATCTGGGTGGTCTCTTCGGTGGCGGATGCTTGCTCTTCGGCTGCCGCTGAGATGATCAAGGCGCCTTTTTCGGCTTCTTGCGATGCTCTTGCCGCTTCCTGCGTCATTCGTTGAATCTCTTCGGCGCCCTCTAGAAGCGAAATCATATCTACTCTCGACTTCTGCAGCAGTTCGGCGACTACCGTGCCCTTCGCCACTTCATTTTTGGTGTTCTCGCTGGATTGGTTGATGCCTTCGGCAATTGTCTTTACATCGTGCTGGATCTGCTTGACCAGCTCCTGTATCGACAATGCGCTTCGTTCGGATGTTTCGGCAAGGGTTCGGACTTCATCGGCGACGACGGCGAATCCTTTACCATGCTTTCCGGCGCGAGCTGCTTCGATTGCCGCGTTGAGTGCCAGCAAATTTGTTTGATCGGCAATCCGTCCGACTGCCTTAACGATCTCGCCGATGTTGGCAGCCTGCTTTTCGAGTTCGACCATCATATCTACTGAACCAATTAGCCGGTCCGCAGCAATACGGACAGCGGACACCGTGTTCCCCACTTCTGTCGCGAGAGTCAACATGAGAGCTTGCAGCGCTTGTGTCTTTTCGAGCGCTACTTCAGCGTTCACTTGTATTCGTCCAATCGACTTGCCGACGACGTTAAATCCAGCGACGGATTCCTCGCATGCGCTGGTAGCTTCTTGGGCGCCGGCGGCGACCTGATCCATTGTCTTCTTAAGTTCTTCACCCGCTGTGGAGGCCTCGGCAATGCTGCTTGCCAATTCGTTGGTTGCAGCGGCGATACGCTCGGACGCCTGTTGCTGTTTGGCGAGCGTGCGTGCCTTGCGACGCTGTACTTCCGCCTCACGGGTTTGAGCGGGAGCGCCGCCGGTTTCGATGCGTAATGCCGGAGTTGCTCCGGTTGTTGAAGAGTTTGCTGCGAGTGATCGCTTTGCGAGAGCCATTTAAGTGAATCCTTTGAAACGAGATAGAAACGACGGAGTTGAATTCGATGCGTGCGAACGGAGTGAAGCCGGTCGAAATAGGGGCGCTTACGATTTGGGTTAGCGCCGAGCACTGCGAATAGCTGATACAGCCTCGGAACAGTGCGGCAGTGCTTCTGGGCGAAGCTCACAATTTTGAATCGGACCGAGTGGCAGTCTAAAGATGTGACGGACATTGCTGCGCTGTGGCGCTAAGCCCGCCTGGAGTAGACGGAGCCCATTGGCTCCAGTAGTCGAAGAAGATGGTTCTTAAGTCGCAGTGTCTTTGACTGCGACACAGCAATCATTCCAGGTGGTCTGCTGATTTTAACACGATGTTTTAAACACAAAAAGATAGCTGGCTGACATACTGTACAGGGAATTTTCTGCATCATAAGCGCTGTCGCTAAAGTCTCCAGATATCCGGGTTACTTGCCGATATAGCGGAAGATTGCGGCAAAATAGTGTGGTCCTGTGCACCAGGCGGCTTGCTGTCTACATCTAAGTCCTGCGCTAATGCGGCGCCGCTTCGCCATGATCCTCTAGCATAAATATTTTTCATTGCTGTTTTAAGCATGAATCGCGGGGTTTTATGTCGAAGTTATACTCACCAAAAAGGTGAATATCGATGCCCCGAAACACTAGTTTATTGCCAATAGAAATCGTCGCTGACGATACGCCAACAACCTCCCATGCCGGTCTCCTTCCTTACTTTGATCTTTGGCGACGCTTAGGAATGCCGGAGTGCGTCGACTCAGGAGTATCCATCTGTGGTCAACAGGGCTGGCTGGACCGCCAGATAGTTCTTTCGGTCGCTCTACTCAACCTCGCCGGCGGTGACTGCGTCACGGATATGGACGGTTTGGAATCCGACGCGGGTCTTCGGGAAATGCTCTATGCTTTCGAACGTTCGACCTGGAACGCTCGGGAGCGCAAGGCGGTCGCGGCCCGTTTTCGCTCAAGCCGATCACGCGCCTTTCCTGCGGCCACTCAGATTTCGGCGTTCCTCGAAGCCTGTCACGATGAGTCGCAGGAGAGTGCGCGTCTATCCGGTAAGGCGTTCATTCCTGCGGCCAACGACCATCTCAAATCGTTGCGCTCCTTGAACACGGCGTTGGTAGATCGTCTTCAGTCATGCGATCCGAAAACGGTTGCGACCCTCGATGGCGACGCAACGTTAGTCGAAACAGCGACGAAGACGGCCTTGTTCTGCTACGAGGGCCACCGGGCGTATCAGCCTTACAACGTGTGGTGGGCGGAGCAGCAAGTGGTGCTGCACAGCGAGTTCCGGGACGGAAACGTTCCGGCCGGACACGAAGTGACCCGCGTGATGAAGGAGGCGCTTAACTGCCTGCCCGAAACCGTGACCCAAGTTTTCGTCCGCCAAGACACGGCGGCGTACCAGACGGATTTCCTGGCTTGGTGCGAGCGCGAGCGGGAGCATCCGAAATACGGACGCCTTCTGTTCACGATATCGGCGGATATCTCGCGCGAATTGCGTCAAGCCATCGAAAAAGAGACAGAATGGAAACCTCTCACTCGTGCAGTCAGGGGCGAATCGCCTCAGGTCAAGCGTGAGTATGCTGAGATCGTGTTCGTACCAGGTGCACAAGCGGTCTTGTCTGACATTCGTGAGCCGTTCCGTTACATTGCAATTCGCGAGCGCATGAGCGCGCAACTGAGCCTTTTGGAGGGCGACGCCCCGGACCAATCGCAGTTGCCGTTTCCGACCATGACTGTCGACAAAGTCCGCTACAAGGTGCATGCGATCGTGACAAACCGGCGAGAAGACGACGCGCAGGAGCTGATCCGGTGGCATTACGAACGCTGCGGTAAGAGCGAGGAAGCGCACTCTATGATGAAGGGCGATTTCGCGGGCGGTCAGTTACCATCGGCTAAGTTTGGTGCGAATGCCGCGTGGTGGGCACTGATGATATTGTCGATGAATCTGCAGCGGATGCTGCGAGGTCTGATGGGTGAAGGCTGGGGCAAAAAACGGATGAAAGCGGTGCGCTTCGCATTGATCAACACTCCGGGACGCTTCGTGCGGCACGCCCGCCAGTTTTGCCTGCGCGTTCCGGAAACCGTTGCGAAATTGCTGCATCAGATCCGCACGTCGCTCGGAAGAATGGTTTTGGCACCTGCCTGACTGAAGAAACACCGTAGGGACAGACAATTGAAAGGAGGGTAATTCAGACACCTGACGGCTAAATACGTCTCGGGGTCAGAAAGACGAGTCTTAACGGCCAAACTCCGGCATAGCGAAACGATCAGCGCAACAGAAACTTGCCCGAAATAGTTGTCGAGGCCAAAAAATGGCTCCTAAGACACGCACATCGGCACATCACCCAGGACTGATAGAGGATTATGGGTACAACAACACGTTGACAAAAGAGACGTAAATCGTGTACAATAGTCC
>PLAD01000159.1 GCA_003134215.1 Armatimonadota bacterium | reverse complement strand
CCAATCGCTGGGCCATGCTGCTCGGTCATTTCAAACAGACTGTCGCGAAACAGGTCGGAGCGATAACTGGAGCCGCTTTGCTGATTTTCAAATCCACCCTGCCCGGTCACGCCCAAAGGCATTGCACTATACGCGCCTCCGCTAGTCATTCGCTCCACATACTTCGCGATGACATCGGTCTCGATATTGACCGGGTCACCTGCTCTCTTGTGGCTAAGACTGGTGTTTTCCCAGGTGTGAGGAATGATCGCTACGGAGAAAGTCTTGTCTTCGGCATCTACAACGGTCAATGAGATACCATCGACACACACCGAACCTTTACGGACGATGTAACGCATCAGGTCACGATTTACATCGACATAGATCATATAAGAGTTATCGAGCTGCCGGATGGACGCTATGCTGCCGGTGGCATCCACATGTCCTTGCACAATGTGACCGTTGAACCGGCCGTTCGCCGGCATTGCACGCTCTATGTTTACTGCATCGCCTTCGGCTAGGTGCCCCAAAGAACTCTTTCGCATAGTTTCGTATACGATATTGAACGATGCCGTTGTATCAGTTTTATCGACGACAGTCAGACAGGCGCCGTTAATACTCAGGCTTCCGCCCGTGTCAATGTCGGCCAGCACCCAATCGACCGTCTCAACGGTCAGATTGACATGACCGTCAGCCCGTTCAATCGTCTTGACCGTCCCAACTTGTTCAATAATTCCAGTAAACATTGCTCTGTCCTTTTATTATACAATAACGCCTTCTCGTGATGAGTAGTTAACCGTCAGTCGGAACCGATGGAGGCATCAATGACAATGTCGACAGCGCTTCGTCGCACGTTCAACACGAACACACCGGGAGCTTCCTTCATTCTACTCGCTAAACCGTTTCCGCCGATAGGACCAGACGCCAAATTTCCGCCAACCAACTTCGGCCCAATCGTCGTCACATATCTGTTGACCAATCGACGTTCTACTGCGGAGGCAATGATGCTCGCGCCTCCTTCTACCAGAACAGCACTCACTGCATAGGACGTTCCCAAAGCGTGGAGCAGCTTTCGAAGATCAACCCTGCTATCATTATCGGCATCTACTGGAAGAACTACTACTCCCCGACCGGCGTATTTGTTTATTCCGTCCTGCGCAAACTGTGCCAAGCAGGCAATGACTGTTTTACCGTCAACTTCACTATGTTTTACGACTTTGGAGTCGAGCGGTGTACGCAGCCTGCTGTCGACGATTATGCGCAGCGGATCACGTCCAATCCGCTGCGACAGCCGAGTAGTTAGCGACGGATTGTCAACTAAAACAGTGTTGACGCCCACCAGGATGGCATCTGCTCGATCTCGAAGACCGCGGTGGACCCAGCGGCGGGTTACGGGTCCGGTAATCCACCTTGAATCACCATCAACCGTTGCCATCTTCCCATCTAAAGTGGTCGCTACCTTGACAGTCACCCAGGGCATTCCTGTGGTTCGGTGGTGAATGTAAGCTCGATTGAGCAAGCGTGCTTCAGTTTCCATGACTCCAAGGTCAACCTCGATTCCCGCAGCCAAAAGACAGCCAATTCCGTTTCCGGAGACTCGACTGTCGGGATCCGACATCGCAATTACGACTCTCGATATGCCGGCCTCCACCAGCAAGTCGGCACATGGAGGAGTCCTCCCGTGGTGAGAGCATGGTTCAAGAGTCACATAAGCGGTCGCGCCGCGTGCTGAATGCCCGGCTTTAGCCACAGCGAATACCTCCGCATGAGGCTGTCCAGGAGCGGGATGAAAGCCCTCGCCGAGTTTATTGCCGAACCTGTCTACAATAACGCAGCCAACCATCGGGTTTGGGCTTGCGTGACGGCCCAACACAGCGAGCCTCAACGCGCGTCGCATCCAGAATTCGTCGGTATTGTTTTCCACTACAACCGAGTCTTCTTTGTTTGATCGTTATCCTTCGGAAGCTGATCCAGTGGAGCGGAGACAATATCTCGGTAAGTTTCCCGGCGAAGTTGATTGGCGCGTTTGAGACTGTCTTTGAACTCAAAAAACGCGATCAAAGGAATAAAGACGGTCAGGAGGGCGAAAAAGAGCCAGTAAAGCACTTCAACCTGTCGAAAGACAGGCGGCATCAAGATAGGCTGCGGCCAGTAGGTACCTGCGAACGCCATCACTCCGAGCACCAGTAAAACAGCCAATCCGAACGAGCGGCGCGCCTTCTGGAGGGTAGTCAGCATATCGGCAAGTTCAGGCCGATTCCAGCGGCCAATCTCCAGGACACCGAAAATGACGACTATTAAGATGAGGCCAACTGCCGAGATTCGCATTCAGATCATTTTTAGTATTCAACGAGATGAACAGGACAGCAACGCATGTTGCTATCCTGTCAGATTGTTCTTGCTGCACTTCGCAGCATCTCCTCTATATAGGCGGTGCAGGAGGCAGCGGCGTCGAAGGCGCAGGATTGCCCGGCGAAATCGGCTGACCAGGACCCGGCGAGGGAGATGACGGTGCCCCTGGGGCCGTAGGAGTCGAAGGAGCGACAGGTGCGCCTTCACCAGGAGTCAAGGGCGCAATAGACGGTGCGGTCTGATTGTCGGGAGATGGAGCGGATTGGTCCGGAGATGCCGGTGACGGAGCGGTCGGAGGCGTTACCAGAGTTGCCGATGCCGGAGGTGTAAAGGAAAAAGTTGAAGGGGACAGAGCGGTCTTGAATATTTTGAAATCTGAGAACGTCTCCTGGAAAACGGTCACCGGAGGTGCACTAGCCGGAAGAGACTCCACCTTCTGGCCGGTCAGCAGCCCAGTCGTTCGATCGACCAGGAATACCAATTTAAACGCGCCGTGTCCCGGCGCTTGCAGGTCTTCAACAAGAGCTTTAACGGTCTTACCGTCGTCTACGACAGTGTTCTCGCTATAGTGCAGGGAGCCTCCCGCGGGAGGCTGAGGCACTAAAATCTGCCCGCTCAGAAAGCTCAGTGGAAATGCCAACGAAGTTCTCAAGCTGGTACCTGATTCGGTCGGGGCGGTGTACAGAAGCTGCCCAGCGGCCTGCAGAGACTTCATTGTCCCATTAAAATCGGCAGCCCCTGCGCTCTGGACATATTTAGCTGATGGAACGTCGTAGAGCACGAAGTTCTTTCCGTCGGATGCGAGAACAGCAGCTAGGTTGCCGGCGGTGCTGACCTTTATTGAAATCAAAGCAGGCCGTTGAACGATAACATCGGTGGTTGCCTGTTTGGCGCCTGGAGTTGGACCGCTGAAATTCGCATAGGAGATAGTGGATTTGTAGCTGACGCCAACGGCATTCTGCAACGTTTCGTTCAGTATATCGATATCTGCCTTCGCGGCGGCTTCGGCTGCTGCGTTGTGAATGGGGGCGCCCGCGGTGTTAGGAGCAACGGGTTCAGGCGCTGCAAAAGCGGGAGATGTAATTGCAAGCGCCGCAATTACAGAAATAACAATCTTCTTCACTTAGAAATCCTTCCTGCGCGTGCGTGGGCGCGCAGTGTTTATAACATGGTTACCCAGTTTTTGCCATGCATCAGTCAGGGTACATGATACCCTCGGCGACTCAACCGGGCAGTTTAGTTCGGTGAGTACGCTTTAGAGCCGGCTGGTGGAGTGAAAGCGTAAAAAGTGTCAGGCTGCGCGGTGCGCAGCACTTTCAATGATTTAAAGGTCTCCTGAATTTCGATGGCAGCCGGCTGAAGCGTTTTTTGGTATGTCTGGGTGAATTGAACCGGCAGGTTTGTTGCCGGATCAATCATGTAGACCGCCGTTTCCTGGGCGGTCCTGCTTGTCAGAGACTCTGTCACCTGAACAGCGGGCTTTCCGTCCGGAGTCGAAATGTTTTGCTGCCAATAAGCCACGGATTCGCCGGGCTCAAGTTGATTTACCGTATAGAGTCCATTGAAAAATATCATTGGAAAGGCCATCGCTGCCTTCAAGTCGAGCGCGCCGGCTCCGCCTTCCGAGAACGAGCGGATCATGAGGCGATCCTCGTCGATTCCGAGGTACGGCGCCAGGGTTCCGTAATTTTTGGTCTCGATGTCGTAAGTGAAGTAGCCGTTGGCGTTGAGCTCG
>PLAD01000081.1 GCA_003134215.1 Armatimonadota bacterium | reverse complement strand
GCGCCGGCAACGGCAAGCCATATCGACAGCAGCCCCAGGCGGCGAAGTTAGGCGATGTCACAGTCGAGGCCTACCTCGAAAAGCAGAAGCACCGCGCCAAGCGATCCGAGGAGCTCCAGTGTTGAACTGGATGAATGTATAACGATCGGCCGCAAGAATGAAAGATGTGCCGATAGAGGTGCGAATATACCTGCGCCGACGATAATTCCGGCTGCGAGTTCACCGAGGACGGAAGGAAGGTGGGCGCGCTCGGCAACCTCAGACCCGATCTTAGCTGCGGTAAGAATTACGAGAAGACTGATTAAGAATTGAGATACTGACATCTAGATTGCTCGAATCAGCACTCAGCATGGAGGATTTTAAAAAGGGGCCGGAGACCGCTCGCGGTCTCCGGCAGAGGAACTACGGGCCGAACGTGTAGACGCCCGACAGGCTCAGAGTGTTCTGAGTTGCACCGGTGCTCGAAGGACCGCCGGCGAAGCCGCCGAAGTACGGGCTGGTCGTCGGAATCTTCGAATCATCATGTCGGAACTCGAGGCGAACGAGCAAGCTCTTGGTCGTCTGGTCCGACAGGGTCGCTGTCAGGCTGTCGATACGAGGAGACTTGCCTGCTGCCTTGGCTTCGATCTCTTCAGCA
The DNA here is from genome assembly GCA_003134215.1 of Armatimonadota bacterium. Classification (GTDB taxonomy): domain Bacteria; phylum Armatimonadota; class Armatimonadia; order Armatimonadales; family Capsulimonadaceae; genus BOG-944. The sequence continues at coordinate 5,273 of PLAD01000081.1, read as the reverse complement.
CGGAATGCCGCGGTGTATACACCGGAGATTTTGTGCTGATAGTAACCGGCATAGCCGTTGGCATAGGCGCCGCCCAGGGTCTGGACGCTGTCCTGTCGATTGGTCCACTCGAATCCGAGGGTGTCGACCGGGGTAGCGTTGAAGGTGAAGTCGAAGTCGGACAGCCCGACTTTATCTTCGAAGCCTTCAGGACCGTCGCTGCTCTTGCCGTAGCTTTCGATCGCGGTGTATTTGCCGTTAGGGGCAGTGTAGTTCAAATTGCCGACATAGCCGATCGACTTGTTCTGGTCGTAGACGCCTTCTGCATCGCCGCTTCCGAGGTCTAAGTTAATGAGCGACTTCACGAGATAAACCGTGAAGACGAGGCCCTTGTAGCTCGGAGTGTAAAGGCGGACGCCGGCATGGTAAACCGGCAGCAGATCGGTGAAGATGAACGAACGGGAGTAATTGTAGTTCGCGTTCGATTCGACCACTTCGTAGCCGAACGGGGTGTAGAACTTACCAATGTCAAGTCCAGCGCCCGACTTCGCCGCAAGGGTGATGTAGAGCTGTTGGATGTTCTGGTAGCGCGCTTCGTTGGTACCCGCGGCATAGATTTGGTTGACATCGTCTCCTGCCATCAACGTCGTCTTAAAGCCGAGACCGCCGTTTGCCGGAGCAGCCTTCGCGATGTTCAATTCCGCGAGGGCGATGGTCGGCGTGCTTGCCTTTGCATCGTAGTTGAATCCGGTGATGTCTGCAGAAGGTGCACCCTTGGGGAGATTGCCATCATACAGATAATACGCATCGAACAGGCCCTGGTAGGTCCAAGGAGTCGCTGTCGGAGCGGCAGGAGCTGCCGGCGCAGGTGCAGGTGCAGGTGCTGGCGCCGCAGGAGTCTGGGCGAAGGTCGCGTTGCTGAGCGCCGATGCGCCACCAAATGCGACAGTCGCACCACAGATCGCGGCGAAGCCGCGAATGGTCCGTTGCAAGTTAATGCACAAAGTTTCTATCCTCCGTAGATTGTTATAACGAGATCGTCCTGTACTCGCCGAAATTGCTTACTCGGCGCAAGACTTCCCTACCGTCGTAACCGAACTTTGCACAAACCGATACTGCCCCTGATATGCGGTCGACTGGCCGTGTTTCGTCGCCCACTTATTTCGGGTACGTCATCAGTTGGTGCTGGCTCGGCGATGTTGGTCCGATGTCATGTGAGTGTAAATGCGCGATTGGCTACCGCACGCCTACTAAAAAAGGTCCAACAACATGTCCATTGACAACGTTGTCGACCTTTTGTTACACTTTTCTTCGATCAGGTCGGCTAAAAAAGCAGTTCGAATGCTCTCAAGGCCGTCCGTTGCCGTTTCCGGCACCATTAAATTAACCTGTCCGTCACTGGGCTGTGTTAATTACGGGCATTATACTTAGCCAAAATGATTTTGTCAAACAGTATGCGAGCCAGCCTCAAATCGCTCGTTTAAGCTGAAATCTGTCGATTCGACATACTTTAAGTGACGAACCCCCTCTCAAGGTACTATAAACACGCAATGCTGTCCACTCACGATTCTATGGTTAGCGCAAAGCGTCTCGCGATAATGGGAGGAACATTCGACCCGATCCACTTCGGGCACCTGCTCATCGCCGAGCAGGCGCGAGAGGCTATGGAACTAGACATGGTCGTTTTTGTTCCTAACGGGCGACCCGTTTTCGAAAAGCCGCACGAGGTGACTTCCGCCGAAGAGCGCTTCCGCCTGTGCTCTCTTGCGATTGCGGGCAATAGCCGCTTTTCCCTATCGAGAGCCGAGATCGACAGGCCAGGCCCATCGTTTGCTGTCGACACCGTTCAGGAGTTTCGCAAGCTCTATCCAAATCTCGATGCGCTCTTTTTCATTACCGGGGCGGACGCGGTACTCGACATATTAGGCTGGCATGAATACGATCGTCTGATCGACCAGTGCGAGTTCATTGCTGCAACTCGGCCCGGTTTCAAGCTTGACCGATTAAATGAACTTGGCAGCGAAACCTTGCGCGGTCGAATCCATTTCCTGACCATACCAGGTTTGGACATCTCCTCCACAGATATCCGTGCGCGTGTTACCCGCGGTCATAGCATCCGTTACCTGACACCCGATCCGGTGGTCCGTCGAATCGACGAGGTTGGACTCTATCGGCCGGACTGCTCCAGCAGCGATAATGCGGCTGTCTGAGGACTTGACTTGTAATCCTTGTTCCGGTCGCAGACTATAGTCTCCTGTTGATCAAGCCTCCCGAACTGCTGGCCGACGGAACAAGAGTTACGTGAGCGCCTTCGAAAGCCTTTTACCTACCCCACCCGAACTGCACCTGGTTCTCCCAATGCTCAACCCAATCGACGTGGAACGACCCGCCGTGTTTTGCCACACTTCTTCCTCGCGATAACTCCATACAACCAACCCCAGCATTGTCGTTGACTCTGAATGAGAACTTGATCGGACGATTTTGCTGCATTGCGGTCTTAACATCGGGAATCTCCGCCCATGGAATTGCCGCCTCGACAATTCGGGTGCTGTCATTGGTTTTTATCACGAGCCTTCCGCCAACGACCGCGCCGTCCTGAGGGGATTGCGGCTCCCGAGGATAAAAATTCTTCAACGGCATCGTCGGTGTCCTCAGTCTCCAGATTTCTGTTCCGCCGCCATATTTGGCCGCAACCTGGTTCAAGGCATATTCGTAGTCTGTGTCGGAATTAATCGTGTAGTCGGGCATCGTGCCCGGTGGATTTGCGTAGTACGACTTCTTATCCTGCGGAACGACGTTGAAAGCAATCTGGACATTGTCGAAGTTCGGCGAATCCCCGGCTGGAAGGATAGGATCGATGCGGTAGGAGTAGTTTCTTACCCCTGTCGGCCAGGACAACGGCTGATTGACCACACCCGACTCGCTGTTTATCCCGTCGTCGTAACTGACTGGCGGGTAAAAGTAGTCGTCGTCGACCCGGCGCGAAAATCGCAATGTCCCGCCATCCGGCGTATTATCGGCGACTTTGGCGGCGAAATAAAAATAACGGCTGTCATAAGCGAGATAGGCAGTCGCAACTCCTCGCGCAGTTTCGGAATTAAAGTGTTTGAAGGGGAACCATGCGGCTTCGGTAAGGGATGGAGCCGTGCTCTGCGGCGCGGTAATCGTTTGCGGCAGTACGCCCGTCCAATCTGAAAGGTCGCCGTCGACGGCTATCGTTCTGTGGGCAATGACGTTGACATGCATGTCTTCGTAATGCACGGCAACCCCGTCGCTTCCCGCGTTGAACTTCATGGCCAGGGAATATGTATTGCTGTCCGCGATCTCGCCGCCTAACACTCTAAACGACACAATTTTCGTTTGATTTGGCTGAAACGAAACGGATCTACTCGGCATTTCTAGCCGCAGATTGCCAAGCTGCACGTCGAGTTTTCCGGAAACCGGCCGGTTCAGGATGTTCGTAAGGCTCAGATCGAAATTCGGATACGTTCCAATGGGGGCTGTCAAATCATGCGCCTGAGCGGCGAGGGGTTCTATTCCATCAACAAAAGCGTGTTTTACGGCGTCGATCAGAGCCGCAAAATCACCCGGCCGGCCCTTTCCTCGCAAAAAGTATCCACTACCGTTCAGCGGCACAACGATTTTGTTGTCGATTGGCGGCACTTCGTTGCCGTAAAAGTCGTAGAGCGAGAAGCGATTCGAGGATGCGTTGATCGTCATGGTCGCTCCGGACAGAGTGTGTTCCGCAGCTATCTCCGCCACTAACGACTGCTTGAGGGTCACTGGTTTACCCTTCGCATCGTGCGCTACTACCTTATCTAAGGACTCCGGCGAAAGAGACTCAAGCATATCATGAGCATGTTCCTGCTTGACAGCATCTGTCAAGCCGCGCGCGGTGCGAAATAGGACATTATCGGGGCCGAACTCATCGCCAAGATCACCGACGACGACGATCGTTCCATCTTCGGCGTTTCCATTGGCGCCTCTGAAAACCATGACCCACGGTAATCCGTTACTGAAAAGCAGGCGGCTGAACGGCCTTTCGCCGATGAAGTGTGTGGCCGCACCGACGGCTGCCGCGACGGACCAGGCGTTTGAGCCGCCGGAGGCGTGTACATCGGAGTCGCTGATGTTCCCACCGTAGATTCCCATGGCCCGATCGTAACCTGCGGACCGGTTTGCAGCGACAACCGCAGCCACACGGTCATCTGTGTTCGCCACCCAGCTCTCGGTGTCCCAGATACGAACTCTACCTCGAGGGTTCAGTCTATCGCTCCACGGTTTGTAAGTAGAAAACGAGTCCATGCCTTGGTAGTGCACCGACAGGAAATCGAAGTCATTTAGAAACGTGTTCTTCCCATCGGAGAAAAGCTTATCCAGCGCATTTGATGAAGAATCGCAGCCTCCGGTTAGCAAGTCTCGTCCAGAGGCTCTGGCTTCTGAAACACCCTGCACCATCGCCGAAAATATTTCGCGGTAGCGCGGGGTATCAGCCCCCCACCCGGAGATCGAACTTCCCTCCCATGGTTCGTTCCAAAGGGAGCAAGCGGTGATAGGACCTTTCGGCCAGCCATAATCTTTGCAGAGACGCGCAACAAACCTCTCAAAGTCCGGATCGCAGGAAGGAAGCCAGGCGAGATCCTGCTTCGTATTAAGCATTTTTCCAGCAGAGTCGAGATGAGGCCTCCCGCGTCCTAGCGGCTGTGTCGGTCCAGTTTCGGCGCCGGCGCCGAACATCGCCAATACCGTAATATGGCTGGCTTTAAGTTGGTCGAGCTCAAAACATCGATCCTGATACCATTTTTCGAAGTCAGGATCGGTCGTTGGCTTGTAGCTGATCCCCCACCGTATGGCGTGAACGCCGAGCCTCGATAGCACGACGGGCCCGAGGTCGTCCAAGCTCAAAGCAGGATATTGAACGTAATCCGATGATGGTTTGAAGGTCCTCACGCACGATACCAGGAATTGCCGCCCCCCATTACTGCCGAAATCGGCGACAAGCGCATACGCGCCAAACCTTTCAGGGATATCGGGTGCTATCGTTATGGACTGACTGCCGAATGGGGGAAGCGAGATAACGATGGGCACTGAACCATCATTGGCAATCTTTTCAACTACCGGTGTCCATACATCGCCGGGAGTACCCTTTGTGCCGTAGGAGATGATGTCGACTTTCGCGGTTTGCTCAATTTCTAGATTGGTACGATTGCTCACTTTGAGGTCAAATGTTGGCTTGTCGCCGGGCCAAAGTATGTTTCCGGGCGCAGTGCCGCCGGCGAAGACGGCGGCCAACG
>PLAD01000032.1 GCA_003134215.1 Armatimonadota bacterium | reverse complement strand
GCGCGATGACAACAATGTGAAAGGGGCGAAAGAGCTGTACATCCAGAATCCGCAGCCCGACGTATTCCAACATTTTGATCGCAAGGCGGGTGTCAAATACATGGTGGTGTAAGCCGCGATTATTCAAGTTGTTGAGCGCTCTCAGCCTGAAAGCGTCGAAGCCGCCCGCTTCCGGATCTCTCGAGAGGTCATGAAGCTCGAGTATCTCCTCCAGATGGGTCATGTCGCTCTCGTCCACGTGCCGCTCCAGATCCGAGAGGAGATGATCGAATGACGTCACCGGTCGGAGGTGATCGAACGTTCCATCTTTGTGAGGCACCACGATCACAAATTGTCCGGCAGGCTTCAGAACACGAAGCCATTCGCTCAGGCCAAGCAAGGGATTAGCCATATGTTCTATGACGTGGGACGAAAGGACAAAATCGTAAGAGCTCGAGTCGAGAGGAGCCAGACTGCTGCCATCCAGAATATACTGCCTCCCTGGGGCCGCATTTTTATCGTAGACAAAGGTGTATCCCTCCGAAATCTCCTTTTCCCACAGGGTGCTTTGACTGAACGTGCAGTTGTCGAGGCGTTCGACGATTGAATAAATCGGCAAGATGCCCTTCCGACCAAACACCCCGCTCGGTCCCCCGATCTCCAATCCGATCTTGCCTTCGAAATGGGATCGGAAACGCTGGAAATCCGCAAATTGCTGCGGCAGGACGCGATGCACCAGCGTATTGATGACGCCGTTCAGTCCTTCCTGGCGGATCTTGCGTGCAACCCTTCCTAAAATCATCGGTCGTGTCCATTGCATCGCTTCACGATGCCTACGGCGGCTTTCGCAGAATCCACATGTCCTGGGACGAACTCGTGCCTGGAATGAGCTCGAGCACCTCGAGGTTTCTAAAGAGCGTAGTCGTGAGATATCTTGGGGAATGAAAAGCTGAAAATATCCTCTTGCCCTCGCTGACCTTCCCACGAACGACCAGCCCCTTCGATCTGTATGCATCGACCTCATCCGGCAACAGCTTGTCCAAAAACGAATCGCCTTGCGTCGTGATGACGAGGATGGAGCCGGTGTGCGTGATGCGGCGGAGTTCATCGATCCACCGGTGGCTGACCGACTCCGATAGATGGGTAAACACGGACAGCGAGTAGACGAAGTCGATGAAGTCGGCGGCAAACGGCAGGGGAGGGAGCAGGTCATTTACCGAAAAGCTCACGCCATGGATGTTCTCGATGCACCATTTTATGGTCGCCGGATTATAGTCCGACCCGTAAATGGAGGCTTGCGGACCGAATGCGGCCGGCAGATGGCGGATGACGCGGGCCGGCCCGCAACCCCAATCGAGGACCCGCAAGGGAGATCCTTCGGCGAAGTACCGACGGGCGATCTGCAATAGGAGAGCCGCTGTTTGACCTCCGGATTCCTTGTAGGAATCCCAGTGAGGTGCCGAGTCCTCGTCAAAGGCAAGAACCTGCGGGGGCACTTTGAAACCGGCGTTTGCCAGGCTGAACAACCTGTTTGTACGGCGATGCTTCGCGGCAACGAGCAAGTATTGAATCTTTTCGGCGACGCTCAGTAATTGCAGGTCTCGGAGGATGCGCGCAATGTTTTGTTTGATGAAAACCGGGTACTACCGTCTCCTGATATTGGCGAAGCCGGGGGGGATTCGCGTCTCTCGAACAAATGAAGAAACAGCGCCACCAGCACCTGCAGAATCCCGCCTACGAATAGGTACATGCTGTCAAAGACGTTGAAAAAGGCCAGCGAACTCAGAATACTGCACGCGGCCACAAAGTACTTGCTGCTGCGCAATACCCTCAGGAAAAACATCGACACCACCACGAAGTAGCAAAACGTCAACAACAGGCCCAACCATCCCAGGAGCAAGAATGATCGCCCATACATTGTCGCCACCGCAAGCTGGTCGTTGATCAGCAACGGGGCCGAGGATGACATGGCGGCTTCGGAGACGACCCGCTTCGATATGAAGTCCGGCAGAAATTCGACCTCGAAATACGTAGCCGGCGAATCAGCGGCCACTCTGTCGGTCATGTTCAGTTGCAAGTTCGCAAGAGGCGACGATATGTACAGATACGGCCAGAAGATTTCCGTCGGGATGCTGGAGTTGACGAAACTATCGCTGGCTTCGCCGATGTTGAGGATGATGCTCTCCCCGCTTGCGCCATGGGTTCTCAGGTCTCCCAAGAGGCCGAAGCCCCATAGCGCGGCGACCAAAAGCACCGCAAAGCTTTGGAGCAGCCTAAACCCGATGCCCCGTCGCTGTACATATACGAAGACGATGGCGGTCAGTGTGATCAGGAATGATCCTCGGCTGAAGATCAGCAAGGAAGTGCTCGCTGCGGTCAGCGATAAAAAGATAAAAATTCGACGACGCTCCAGGATGAACACGTCGAACCAATAAACCGCATAGAAGTTGCAGAAGCCGACGAACGCGACGTGGACTTCCGGAATGCCGAACTCCTGATAATTGAAGTCTGCGCCGGTCGCGATCAGAAGCAGCGGTATCCCTCCGTTGTAGACAATCTCTGCGGCAAATACCGCCATCAGCACGAGAAAGATGTAAGAGTGGAGTTCCAGCGATACCCGCCGATGGGCGACGGAGTCGACCGGGCCGCCGACCGACACGGCCAAAAGGACGCAGACGAGGCATGTGGCCAGGAGGAAGAAAACCAACGACGGCTGGAGCGGGGGGTATAGGTCCGAATATCCGAGAGAATAAACAGCGAGAGCAAACGAGAAGCCAAGGGCATAAGCGGCAAAGGGATTCGTCAATTGATGCGCGAAATAGCCTGGGTGGTGGTCCGGAGTTGTGCGCATCGAATCGTCCCCGAACGGGTTCAGACGGGAAGAACTGGCGGTGCGTCGGGGCGTGGCCGCCATGGTTGCTGCAAGCTACGCTCGTGTGTGGACATTCGGGCGCAGGGACGCCACCGCAATCATCCTGGTCCGGATCACGATCACCAAAAACCACGCCATGCTGCTGGCAACGGCTCCAAAGGCGGCAAACGATGACCGCTTCGGTGCGCTCTTGTGTTCAGGCACCACTGCCGGGTCCACCACGCGGAACGCGTAATCCTTGCTTCCAAGGGCGGTCATTTGTTTCTTGATTTCCGCCTCCATGAGCTTGTAGATGGCGGCCTTCACCTCTACGATCGGCGTCTGCTCGGATGCTTTCTTCAGGTACTCCAGGTTCCGAGTGCTGCGCTCAAGCGCCTGATTTCTCAGAAAATCATTCGTTGTATCCACCAGACCATCCACCCATTGCTTGGCCAACGAGGGATCCTTCCACGTTATCGCGATCGTGATGAGGCCGTTTTTCCGATTCTCGACTATCGCTCGAATGTTGTCGAACAT
>PLAD01000313.1 GCA_003134215.1 Armatimonadota bacterium | reverse complement strand
GTGCAACGACCATGGTCAGAAGGAGTTTGGGCCACAGGTAGCGCCGTTGCGCTCCTTGGATTGCTTGGCTTCCTTCCTTTAAAAAAGTCTGGAACTCCGGACCGGAGGATCTGATTGCCGATGTTGCCCCCGCCAGGACAGTCGCGAGAATAGCAAGCACTGCTGTAAAGGCAAAAACGGAAAGATCAGGGGTAATTCGCAAGGGAGCAAATTGAAGACCGCTATTTGGCGTCAGTGCCGCCGCGATTGTGCGGGCGAAGGCCGGTGCGGCAGCCAAGCCAAGACTCGCCCCGACTAAGGCCAAAAGCAGGCTTTCAGTGAATTGTTGACGTATGAGTCTCGCCCTGGTTGCACCCAGTGAGAATCTAGTCGAAAATACTCGCGTGCGGGCGGATGCCTGTGCGGTCAGTAGCGTCGTGAGAGTTAGGCAAGCGATGAACAGAACTGAAGCCACAACACCCATTAGAACGGCCAGCGGCTTCCGATATCGGAGCCGAACAAGTGAGAGTCCGTTCGCACCCGATTCGGCGACCAGATGAAACTCGCTTGGCTTTCGGCCGCCTATGTTGAAGCTTGTAGGTATGCCTCCTGCTTCGAGAAGTTCGCGCGACCTTGCTAGTACAAATGAATTCGCTTTTTCAATGGAGACGCCGTCGTTGAGGATGCCGCCAACCGACAACCACCAGGCTCGATAGCCTGCTGCGATCAAGCTGACGGGCGAGTCAACAAGCGGTTCAGCATGGAGCGGGATAAATACTTCTGGGGCTCGATCCCGATTCATTCCCCTAAAACCCTCAGGTAAGATGCCGATCACCGTGAATACACTTTGATTTAGGACAATGCTCCGGCCTACCGCCTTCTCATCGTTGTGCAAATACTTTCGCAAAAACTGAGCTGTGATCACCGCGACCATAGCGTTCTGGCGGTCATCGCGTTGTTCTATGTTGCGGCCAAGTACCGGCTTAGCTCCCAATGCATTGAAATAATTGCCGCTCACTAGCTCCCCTGAAATCGCTTCCAGGCCATGATCCGTCCGAAGGTTGACGGTGCGATCGCTAAATGCAAAGGCGCGCACCAGGTCTTGAGAATCTTGTTCCAATGACCTGAACATCGGGAAGCTGAAGGTGTATCCGGAAGGCTCTTCTTGAATCCGAAAAAGGACCAGCCGGTCTGCATTCGGTACTGGAATTGACTTCGAGATTAACTCATGGAACAGAGTGAATATGGCCGTGTTTGCGCCAAGTGCCAACGTCAACGTGATAATCGCAACCGAGGTGAATACAGGCGACTTGCGCAAAATCCGGATCGCAATGGTGACATCCTGACCAACCTCATCTAGTAATCGCAGACCGCTTACGTCACGACAGACTTCCTTCCACCTTTCGAGTCCGCCGAATTCCCGATTCGCGTCTTGCTTTGACTTGCCCTCGCTTCTCTTCATCGCAAGGTGGAATTCCAGTTCGTCCGCCAAATCACGCTCGTACCGCCGGCGGCGAAACGGAGACGACAAACGGAGAAAGCCTTCGCGTAGTGCTTGCCGGATCATATTAGTTTCCCGCCAAGACGAAACCTACAGCGGTTGAAAGGCGATTCCATCGTGCAGTCTCTGTTTCCAGATGTTTGCGCCCGACGGCTGTCACCTTATAGAACCTGGCTCGCCGATTATTCTCTGAAGCGCCCCAGTTAGACGTCAACAATCCGCGAAGTTCTAATCGATGTAAAGCCGGATACAACGCACCCTCGTCAACTTGCAAGACATCATGCGAGCGTTGATGTATCCATTGCGCAACTGCGTATCCGTGTAGAGATCCCGAACCCAGCGCTTTGAGAATTAAAATATCGAGTGTTCCCGGGATCAGATCGCCTTCCGGTGTTCCCATAAGTATCTTATGGGAAACTTACACTAAATCACGTCTGAAAAGCAACAATTTTCGTTGCTCGTAAAAGTACACAGGGGCATTGGGAACGCGCAAAGCGAGAGCGAATTGAACATTTGAGCGCAAATTTTCGTATGCTCTTCATGCTTTTGCCAGTACACATCATCGCAGGGGGACTCGCGATGGTCCTAGGCGCTGTGGCGCTGGTTGCCTCCAAAGGAGGAACGCTACATCGCAAGAGCGGCCTTCTGTTTGTCTACGCGATGCTCACCATGGGGTTCAGCGGGTCCATCCTGGCACTCCGCCTAAGTCTGACGAACATGAATGTGCTGGGCGGCTTTATGGCCGCCTACTTCGTGGTCACAGCGCTGACCACTGTACGTCCCACATCGCCTTGGACCCGATGGCTGAATTGGGCGGCACTCCTGGTGGTCAGCGCGCTGTCCGCTATCGATATAGCTCTGGGATTCAAGGCATTTGCCAGTCCTGGGCGTACGCTCAACGGTGTGCCGTTTTTCATGCTGTTCTTCATGGCAACAATCATGGCGCTGGCTGCTGTCGGCGATGTTCGTATTCTGCGGTCAGGAACGTTACCGTCGGCGCGTCGGCTCGCGCGTCACTTGTGGCGCATGTGTTTCGCGCTGTTTATCGCCGCCGGATCGTTTTTCTCGATCCGCGAACGCGTGG
>PLAD01000162.1 GCA_003134215.1 Armatimonadota bacterium | reverse complement strand
GAGCTGCGATCCAGCCGGTATCGGCGCTCGAAACCTGCGAGAATGCCTTTTGCTTCAGCTCCTTCAACTCGAGAGTGAAGGACGTGGAAATAAACTGGCAACGGTTCTCGTCGACCAGTATTGGGACAATCTGGCACAGCGAAGATACGATCAAACTTCTCGAAAGCTAAAGACAACCCGCGAGGCCATCGAGGAAGCTGTCAAGTATATCCAGAGCGAACTGAGCCCAGACCCCGCAGGCCAATATCGTCAGCCATGGGAATACAAACCGGATACGCTCAGCGAAACCGTCCGCCCCGATGTCGTCATTCGACGCACCGATACCGGGTTCGAAATAGAAGTCGCCAGCATTCAGTACCCTACCCTCAACGTCTCTGCCCGTTACCGTCGCCTTTACGAAGAGATTAAGACAGCCAACGCTGAAGGTTCCGATAAAAAGCTTCCAAGACTGTCGCTGCAGGAGCGCCGACATATCGTTCAATATGTCGAGAGAGCAGACATTTTTCTGAAGAATGTCCTCCAGAGGCAGAAGACGATCGAACGCATCACACGCTGCTTGATCGAGGCGCAGCAAGGTTTCGTCGAAACCGGATCCAGGTCATTCCTGCTGCCGCTCACGAGAACGGAACTAGCGAAGCGGACGGGATTGCATGAGTCGACGGTCAGCCGCGCACTTTTGCATAAATATATTCAGCTGCCGAGCCAGGAAGTGCTGCAGTTTGATTCGTTCTTCGCATCCGCAGGTTCGGCCAAAGAAGCGATAGCTTCCATGATTGCCGAGGAAAGCCCCGATCATCCGCTCAGTGATGAAGCGCTCCGCAATGGCCTCAATGAAATTGGGATTGTCCTCGCTAGGCGTACGATCGTCAAGTACCGGGAGTCGCTGCGTATCCCCGCGTCTTATCTACGCCGCCGAAGGTAAAATCCAGACCTATTAGCCTTCGGGATATTGAGTCAATATGTTCTGTTCGGGCGATTTTTTCGATGCTCCTCCAACAGTGAGGAGAATTGCGGTTCCCGCAGGCGACGTACTCAGCGCCATTCGGTCCACTGATTCGATCATCATGTAGTACCCCATGCCTAGCGACACCCTTGTGGAGTAACCGCGCTCCAACGTAGCTCGCGCGAGCTGCGCGGGCGAGATGCCTGCGCCATGGTCCTGTACCAGCGCCGTAACCATCCCTGACTCGAACCAAACGGATGCATTTCCGCCGCCGCCATGTTTGACTGCATTAGACGCTGCTTCGGCGACCGCAGTTGAAAGGTCGTCGACCCGCAGCGACGAATATTCTCTTTGGGAGACCTGTTGAATGATCTGATGACGCAACTCACTGGCATCGATCGGACATTTTAGCTCTGCAGTCATATCGGCTTCCCGGTGGATCATTCGATGCAGCTCGTCATCGTCGCAAAGTTCCAGTACTCCGTTAGTCACCGCCAGAAGCACTTCACGGTTAAAGCCGCGTCTGCGCTGTTCGCTCTGGCGGAGGGCGACATTAGCCTGTCGAAGCTGGCCGAGTACCGACCGGAGTCTTCCGGTGACGATCGCAATGGAAAACGTCCCAAATGCCAAAGCGCAAATCTCGACGACATCGCCGGTGTTTCCAAAAGTCCAGCGATCGCCGAGCTGCGGGAAAAGAAATACCCGAGTAATTACTATGGACGTTACCGCTGTAATAATTCCGCCTCTGACCCCGAAGAATGCGGCTCCAAATGCGACAGGAATAAGGAAGAACAACGTAAACGGCCGAGTGTCGTCGGTAAAAATTTCGAGCCAGCGGGTAAGCCATGTGCAGAAGATCAGCAGGATAATAGTCACTGCTCCGGCGACGATCGGCGACATAAACAGATCTGGGACATCTGCGGACCGGGGGCCCTCCAAAGACGGCCCCTCTGCCACGGATTCCCGCGACAGTGTTTGTGAATCTTTACTCATGTCGTTGTCGAAGAAGTCCATCGTGTTGACAGGTGATCCGCTCCTTAATGATCAACCGTCAGTATGAATAAATGCAGGTATCTTTCTTGGTGTTTCAATCGCTTTGTAATAAGCATTGTCGGCATTTAACACAAACTGTTCAAGGCGTCCGGCAAGGTCTTTGGTAACGTCGGCAGTCACTCGAATAAAATCCGTCTCATAATTCACATCATGCACCTTGCCGTTTTCGTAACACTGGGCCACCAGTTCACTGCGATCGTAGGGAATCGCCGCTTGCACCGGCACCAGCAGCGAACGAATAGTCGCTGTGAAACAATCTGTCAGAGAGGAGATGCCGAGGCGCTTCCCGGCCGAAATGGCACAGGAGTTGGGTGTTTTCGCTATAAGTTCCTCGATCAAGTATTGGTCTTTAACCAGATCGGACTTGTTGAACACAGTGATAACTGGCCGTTCGTGAACACCAATTTCCTGCAGAACCTCGGCGACGGCTGACATTTGCCGGCCAAATTCCGGATGACTGACATCGACGACATGAATAAGGAAATCGGCTTCCCGCACCTCTTCCAGTGTCGCTCTAAAGGATGCAATCAGCAAGTGCGGGAGATGCTTAATAAAGCCCACCGTATCGGTCATCAATACGGACCAGCCTTCAGGGAGGATCACGCGGCGCGTCGTAGGATCGAGCGTTGAAAAAAGGCGTGCATCTGCGAAAACATCCGCTCCCGAAAGTAGGTTCAGCAGCGTCGATTTGCCTGCCGATGTGTAACCGACGAGGGCGCAAGTTGGGAACGGCATTCGGCGTCGGAACACTCGCTGCTGTTTGCGCTGCTCTTTTATTTCATCGATCTCGCGCCCAAGCTCGTTGATCCGCTCACGCACTTTTCTGCGGTCGGTCTCAAGTTTGGTTTCTCCTGGACCACGGCCGCCGATACCACCCTGCTGACGTTCGAATTTGGTGTACTGAGCAGAGAGCCGCGGAAGGAGATAGATGAGCTGTGCGAGCTCCACCTGCAGCCGTCCCTCGCGTGTACGCGCATGCTGCGCGAAAATATCGAGGATAAGTTGTGTTCGATCGAGGACTACTGTTTCCAGCGCATTTTGTAGGTTGCGCTGCTGGGTAGGCGTAAGCTCGTCATCGAAGATGACGACGTCCGCACGAGTCGCTTTGACTTCTTTTGCTAGCTCTTCGGTTTTGCCCGGACCAATATATGTCGTCATATCGGCGGAGCGCCGTGACTGCTGGTGTTCAGCAATAACCGTCGCTCCCGCCGTCCAAGCGAGTTCTCTGAGTTCTTCGAGACGAATTGAAGTATCGTCGTCCCCGCCGGCGAGCGACAGGGAAACGATGATGGCTCGTTCTTGCTGGTTAGTGGTGTACATCTCGGATGACGGCATATCTATAGTTTCTCCAGGAAACTGCGTGTCGAGCCACTAGATCGGAACAACAAACTAACCCAATAGTCAATGAAAGACACGTCTATCGGTTTACCCACAATCTGCAATCGCTACTCATAACACCCGACAGACCTTGGTAAAGAGCCTGCCATCGAAATTAAGAGATCCTCTACCAGTTCAGCTTAACGCCGTCTCTAATTCGCTCGATCGCCTGTGCAAGTCGTTCGCCGTTCTTGTCGCCGTTGACAGTCAGCGACATGCGAATGAAGCCATCCCCGTGAGGTCCGTATCCCAAACCTGGGATCGCCAACACGTTTGCGTCCTCAAGCAGCGTCTTCGCGAAGGTGACGCTGGTATAGCCCGGCGGAACTGGAGCCCACACGTAGAATGTGGCCTTGGGCTTCTCCAGGCTCCAACCTAACCTGTTTAAACCGTCGACCAGGATATCCCGACGACGTTTAATTAGTTCAAGCGCTGCTGAATTGGATGCGTTGTTGAGCGCCCATCCGGCGGTCAGGGCGATCGCGGCGAACTGTTTGCTGTCGACATTGGATTTCAGGGTGTTCAGAGCCTTGATCGCATCCGGGCTTCCGGCTGCGAAGCCGATCCTCCACCCGGTCATATTGAAGGTCTTGGACAAGGAATGCATTTCGATTGCGACCTCCTTCGCCCCTTCCACCTCCAGAATGCTCGGCGCCTTATAACCGTCAAAGTTGACTTCGGAGTAGGCGCAGTCGTGGACAACGAGTACACCGGTCTCGCGAGCCCAGTTGACTACTTTCTGGAAGAACTCTTTTGTAGCAATCGCGCCCGTTGGGTTGTTCGGGTAGTTGAGATAGATGATTTTCGCTTTTTTGACGACATCCGCCGGTATCTTCTCCAGTTCCGGCAGAAATCCGTTTTCCGGAAGCAGCGGGAACTCGTACGGCGTGCCGCCGGCGAGAAGCGTATTCACCTTCACGACCGTGTAGCCCGGGTCAGGGACGAGGGCGACGTCTCCTGGATCGATGGTGGCCCAGACTATGTGCGCGAGGCCTTCCTTCGAGCCGATGAGCTCCAACATCTCGGTCTTTGGATCGAGGTCGACGCCGAATCGACTCTTGAACCAAACGGCAGCCTGATCAAGGAACTCGACACGCCCGTTCGCCGACTCGTCATAGCAATGAGTCGAAGGATCGTGCGAGTATTCGGTGAGATGGTCGATAACTTCAATCGGAGTCGGCTGATCGGGATCGCCGATGCCCAGGTCGATGAGATCTTTGCCTTCCGCCAGCGCCTGACGCTTGAGCCGTGCGATCTCGCCGAAAAGATACGGAGGGATGAGTGATAAACGTTTTGCTTGTTGCAATGTACTGAATGTTCCTGTCTACTGAGCTGTCTCGTTTTTGATAAGTTGAATAAAGTCACCTGTCGGCATCGCTCCAAGATCCTGCTGTCCACGCCGCCGCACCGAGACATTGCCGGCAGCGGCATCTCGGTCACCGACGACCAGCATATAGGGGATCTTCATCGACTCAGCGGCGGCGACTTTTTTGCCGACGCGTTCGCTAGCCGAATCGACCTCGACGCGGAAACCTTCGGCTTTGAGCTGAGTTGCCACAGTATTCGCGTAGTCAGTGTGACGATCCGTGATCGGGAGGACGATTGCTTGTACTGGCGCAAGCCACACAGGAAATGCGCCGGCGTAGAGCTCGATAAGATACGACACCATGCGCTCCATCGTGCTGATGACGCCTCGGTGAATCATGACCGGCTGATGCACCTGACCGTCTTCACCGATGTACTCCAGCTTGAACTGTTCCGGCAGATGCCAGTCGACCTGGATTGTCGAAACTGTCTCCTCCTTGCCGAGAACGTTCCGAAGCTGTATGTCGATTTTAGGACCATAGAACGCAGCCTCGCCGGGTGCTTCGTAGTAAGGCAGTTCAAGATCGGCGAAGACTTCTCGAAGCTGGTTTTCAGCGCGCTCCCACAGGCCGGGTTTCGATACGTACTTTTCGGTATTCTTCGCGTCGTGAAGACTGAGGCGATAGCTATAGTCGGTGATGCCGAGCTTTCGGTAGGCCGCCTGAACCATCTCTACGACTTTTTTGATCTCCGCCTTGACCTGCTCCGGTGTGCAGAAAATATGGGCATCGTTGAGGCACATTGCACGAACGCGAGAAAGACCGGAAAGCTCGCCGGATTTTTCGTAACGATATTGCGTCGCAAGTTCCGCTATACGAACCGGAAGATCGCGATAAGAATGCTGATCGTTCGCATAAATCTGAATATGGTGCGGGCAGTTCATCGGGCGCAGGACAAACTCTTCGCTGTCGATCTGCATCACCGGGAACATGCTTTCGCGGTAATGCTCCCAGTGGCCGGAGATCTTATAGAGTTCGGGTTTAGCCAGCACCGGCGTGTAGACATGTTGATACCCGCTGTCGAGCTCCAGGTCGGTGATATATCGCTCCAAAACTCTGCGGATCGTCGCGCCCTTCGGCAGCCAGAGCGGGAGGCCGGGGCCGATAATCGGAGAGTTCATGAACAGGCCGAGCTGTTTGCCAAGCACGCGGTGGTCGCGTTTTTTCGCCTCTTCGAGCCGCTCGTAATACGCATCGACTTCCCCTTGTGTCGGGTAGAGAATGCCGTAGATGCGCTGAAGCTGTTGTCGCTTTTCATCCCCGCGCCAATAGGCGCCGGCAACTTTGTCGAGTTTGAATGCGCCGATTTTGCCGGTGCTTTCGACATGCGGGCCACGGCAGAGATCGGTGAATGAGCCCTGCGTGTAAAACGATATTGTTTCGCCTTCCGGAAGATCGTCGATCAGCTCTACCTTGTAAGGCTGAGCTTTCTCATCGACAAAGGTACGGGCATCGTCGCGCGGCTTTTCAGAGCGGACAAGAGGAAGATCTTCCTTGACGATGCGGCGCATTCGCTTCTCGATCTGTTCCAGATCTTCCGGTGTGAGAGAACGCGGCAAGTCGAAATCGTAGTAGAAGCCGTCATCGATCGGAGGTCCGATGGCAAGCTTTGCCTCGGGAAAGAGCTCAAGAACGGCTTGAGCGAGCACATGTGACGCCGTGTGGCGCATCTTGTAGAGCTGGTCGGCTTTGTCCATAGTAGTTGGCAGAGTATATCCGAGCCAGCGAAATATTGTCAAACCTACCAGGGTTCACGTTGGTATCCCCCATATGCAGGCTACTTTTTCAAATAGGGTCGCACTTCTGCATAGGCTGCATTTATTTTAGCCTCCCAGCGAACGATCCATGGCAGAGGATCTCTTGAAAGCTGATTAGCAGCGATCTCAAGTGACCGCGGCCATTCGACTATTGCTGCGGCCGCGTTGTCGAGGCCTTCGCTCAGCAGCGTCAGCGAGGCAGACTCCGAGTCGCGGGTCCGGGTGCCGCGGATGAGCCAGCAGGTATCCAGCAGGGCATACTTGAAGCTCTTCAGGTTCCACCAGGTCTGTCGAGCCCAGTCGTCGGCGATCGCCCATTCTCGGCGCTTGAACTGCTGTCGAAGAGTCCTCAAACTGTCGACGAAACCGTGTTCGATGGACTCTATGGCGTCTTCGCGCGATGCGACCGGGAGCGACAGGTCGCCGACGAGTTTCTTTGCGAAGGCGAGCTGGAAGCGGTAAAAGCGCGGGAGCACGGCATACTCCTCGGCGCTGAGGACGAAGAACTGAACAGACGGGTAAAGATCGCGGCAGTCGCGTGTGGCGTGGGTGACGCAGTTTTCGACATAATCAACGACCAGGACAAAATCGAGGTCAGCCGCTGCCTCGGGATTATACGCTCCTGAGCCGTAAATACCGAAAAGTCGGAGGTTGCCCCCCAGTCGTCGTTTTGCAGTTTCAGTGAGTTGATCGATCAATTCCTGACTTGGCATAAGCTATCCCTGTCCCCCGGCGAAGGTGAGTCAATAGACACGTTTGCCGAGAATGTTGTTCCCGCTTTCATTAACACTGCGGGCAATGAAAAGGCTCCAGATTCAGGGATCGAGAACATGATTTTGCGCGCTTGTGTAAGTCGGGCAACGAATCCATTTTGCTGGCGGTACGTATAAACCATGAATCGGTACATGAGTACGTTGACGGTAAGCTTGCTGCTGGTTATTTGCTGCTGCCATCGCGCGTTAAGCTGGCCCAATATTCCTCCGCTGGTGAATACGGCGCAAGTGGAAAACGTGAGTCGCGAGCGAATTAAAGCGCTGATGGACCGCGACGACAGTGCGTTCACCAAATATTACATGCCTGACTTTCAGCTCATCACGGCATGGGGGACGGTGGAAGATACGACTTTTCTCGAACGATGGATTAAATCAGCGCCGCCGGGATCGACATTGGTGCCGTCGAACTACCGTGTCACGGTCTCAACCGACGACTCGATGGCATTTGCGACTTTCCAGATTGCGGAGACTTACCCGGACTCCTCTGGAGGAAGCCCGACCAATATTACGTCGCGCTATACGGAAGTCTATATCCACCGTCACCGCCAGTGGATGCTGCAGGAAGCGCATTTCAGCTACCTGACCACCCAGTCGGACATGTGATCTAGCGTGCGCTGCGGGCTACGACTCTTTGAAGCAGTTCCAGTGGGTTTCGTTCGAGTATCGAAGCGAGTTCTACGGGGGTCAGGCCTGCGCCGAGGCCGACGGATTTTGCGAAGACTTCAGTATGCAGATCACCCGGGCTGTGGGTGTCACTGTTGATCAGGATCTTCGCTCCGGTCTCACGTGCGACAAGCACGGTGTTCCCGTTTCCCAGGCAGTGGCCGCAGCGAGAGGTCACTTCCAAAAAGACACCGTTTTCGCGGGCCAGCAAAGCCTGTTTTTTGGTAATCATTCCCGGGTGTGCAAGGATGTCTACATCGCCGCATTCGACACTCGCCATATTCGTGCCGGGCGGGACAGGCTCGACGAGCGTCTCCCCGTGGATGACGACTATATCTGCCCCGGCTTCTTTGGCTTCAGCAGCGAGGCGGCTGATACTGCGCGCCGGGCAATGGGTCAGTTCGACCCCGACAAGGACATTGAACTTCCATTCCTGCTTTACAA
>PLAD01000219.1 GCA_003134215.1 Armatimonadota bacterium | reverse complement strand
TTACTTCAAACCTATATTACAGACGACACCGCCCAGAATTTGGACGAAATCCGAAATGCGGAATCGTTTGCTGTTGCCCAGGAGGCACAAGCGCACAAGGATTTTTTGTTAGCAAACCAACAACTGCGCGATTTCAAGCGATCAAACAACCTCCCTGATCTTTCGGCGGACAGGGCTGCAAGAATATCCGACGAGGACGGTTTGTTGCAGCAGATCGTCAAAGACCAGGCTTCTGTGGATGCGGCAAAGGCCGCCATCGCGACTTACAGCGGCGTGGTTGTGGACGAGCCGGATGCGACCCCGACAAGTTTACCGACCACGAACCCGCAGCTGCAGGACCTGCAAACTCAGTTAATCAATTTAGGCCTTCAGCGGCTCTCGATCANNTCCGATCGAACTCACCGCAGGTGATGGCGCTCGATGCGCAGATTGCCGGCATAAACAAACAACTGAAAACCTTGCCGAAGCTTACCTACCCGGTCGCAAGCACACCGAACTCTACGCGAGAAAGTATACGGTATCAGGAGAAGCTAATGCAGGGCCAGCTTGCTTCAGGTTTAGCGCAGCTAGCCAGTGACCAGGCGGCGCTTACTCGTGTTCAGGCCGAACTCAAGAAGATGCCAGGGTGGGAAGCAACTCTCAATCAACTTCAGAGCGCGTACGATTCTGCACAGGGCAGGGACGCGATGTTCTCAAACGAGATCTCGAATCTCTCGTTACGCGAACAGGCGCACCACGCCTCGGAGCATATCTGCCAGTACGCCACGGTTCCAACGGAGCCTGTTCGTCCGAAAAAAGTGGTCAGCATATTGTTGTCTGCGCTGATCGGGTTGTTCGTAGGCGTCTCGCTTGCATTGCTGCAGGATTACCTCGATGACCGCCTTAACTCGGTCGAGGAAGCAGAACGATATCTGGGGGCTCCTTGCTTAGGACAAATACCTGTCATCAATGAAGATGGTCCCCGGTTACTGAACCAGATGTCTTCGCTGGCGTCGGATGCCGAAAGTTACCGAGTGTTGCGAACGAATATCCACTTTGCCTCAATCGACGCACCGGTGTCGACGTTGCTGGTGACGAGCGCTGGCCCAGGCGAAGGTAAAACGACGACAGCAATCAATACGGCTTTTGCTATGGCCTTCGATGGCAAGCGAGTCATTCTAGTCGATACCGATCTGCGGCGTCCGTCGATCCATAGGATTTTAGAAGTTCCTTCGCTCCCGGGCCTGACGGATGTGTTGCTCGGCCATGCAAGTCTCGAAGAAGCTCTGCAGGTTCATAAGGACTATCCAAACCTTCTGATCCTCCCGTGTGGGTCGACGCCGCCTAACCCGGGCGAGCTGCTGAATTCACGCACGTTCCGGGGTCTGGTGGAAGAACTGAGACGACGCTGCGATATTGCCATCTTCGACAGTGCGCCGGTACTCGTAGCTGCAGACTCGGCGATCCTGGCTTCCCAGCTCGACGGCATCCTATTCATTGTGGAAGGCGGTTCGACCAAAAAAGGACTTGCAAAGCGCGGCTTAGAGATTTTACTGCAGGCCCGGTCAGTTATCCTGGGAATCGCATACAATAAAATGTCTGAGCGAGATAAGTCCGGATACTCCTACTATAACTACAATTATCAATATCGTGCGCTGAGCGACGAGGGCACGTCACAAGCTCCGACTGCGATTGTTAAGCGGATCATTGGAATGGACGATGATCCGCTGGCTTCAGGCGGCACTGCGGTTTTGGAGGACGAAAAGGATTGAACGGTAACCCGCGAATGATGAATTGGCGCTTGATATGTTGTTCTGCGGTTCTTTTCGCCGTACAAGTATTGTTAATGCTGCCGCAGCCGCGGTGTTTGGCGTCTACTATTTACGACCAATCTGACGGTACAAACATCGCCGTTTCCAGCCATCCGTATGTTCTGGCCCCAAATGACCAGCTCAGTATTTCCGTGGCAGGGCATCCAGAGTTGCAGTCGACGGTCATTGTACTGCCGGATGGCACAATTTCCTTTCCAATTATAGGGAAGGTTACTGCCGCGGGTATCACAGTGGATAGTCTGACCCGAACTTTGTCAGAGAAACTGAACCAGACGATGGTCAATCCAGACGTTACAGTGAGCGTTATGGCAACTTCTTCTCAAAAAGTAGGGATCGTCGGCGCCGTTCACTCGCCGGGACAGTATAATATTCAGCTAGGGTACCGGGTCCTCGACGTGATCGCCGCAGCGGGCGGACTGTCGTCCGATCCATCCGTCACACAAGCTACCCTCATTCGAGCAGGAACCGGTTCTACGGTCGCTGTCGACGTTCCAGACCTGATGAACCACGGAGATGAGTCGCTGAACCTGCCGCTGGTGCCGGCCGATGTTTTGCTTGTTCAGGCAGGGACGATGCAGCAAGTCCAGGTGACTGGTGCAGTGCAGAAGCCAGGCGATTATCCGGCCGGGGCCAACGGCGAGACTACGGTTAATTTGCTGACCGACGCAGGCGGGCCGTTGCCGGATGCGTCGCTAGCGCATGCACAGATCCTGCACCAGGGGGTGATCGTCAATATAGACCTCAGCTCGCTGAGAAAAAATATCGACAGTTCAGTGGCACGAATACGGGTAATGCCAGGCGACGTGCTTGAGATACCGGAAGGCGTGGAAAAGGTGTCGGTCCTTGGTGAAGTGCGAAATCCCGGGACGTTCGACATTCCCGACGGGGAGACTCTTACCGTTGTTTCGGCCATTGCGTTAGCAGGTGGGACCGTCGACGGTTCTGACCCAACTAAAACCAGCATACTGAGTTTGGACGCGAACAACAAGCCGCGGGCAGTGACCGTTAATCTCGGACAGATCCTGATTGGGAAGCGGCAGGATGTCGTGGTAGCGCCGAAGGACGTGGTTTATGTCCCCGCTCACTCTAAAGGAGGAACGAACCTCAACGACTTTAGCTGGCTGTCAGGGCCTTTGATTGCTCTATCGCGTTTTTAACTTACCACGAAATTAGTCGATTTAGGCTCCTACTATCCGAATTGAGGCCAGACGTTGAAAAAAGCACTAATCACAGGAATTACTGGTCAAGACGGCTCATACCTCGCTGAATTTCTCCTGAATAAGGGATATGAGGTTCATGGCATTAAACGGCGGACGTCGCTGATCAATACCAACCGAGTTGACCACCTTTACTCCGATCCGCATGAGGAAAAAAATCCAGGCTTCATATTGCATTACGGCGACCTGACGGATTCGTCGAATCTGGTCCGCGTCGTACAGGCGGTCCAGCCGGACGAAATCTATAACCTTGGCGCGCAGAGCCATGTCAAGGTTTCCTTCGAGCAGCCGGAATATACAGCGGACACAGACGCACTGGGGCCGCTCCGACTTTTAGAAGCAATACGTATCCTCGGACTTACGGAAAAGACGCGATTTTATCAGGCATCGACATCGGAACTGTACGGCTTGGTTCAGGAAGTACCGCAGCGTGAGTCGACGCCGTTTTATCCGCGATCGCCGTATGGCGTGGCGAAGCTCTATGCTTATTGGATCTGCGTCAATTACCGGGAGTCGTATGGGATCTATGCATGCAACGGAATACTTTTTAAACACGAATCGCCGCTGCGCGGCGAGACGTTCGTCACCAGGAAAATCACAAGGGCGTTAGCGCGGATCAAGCTTGGCTTGAAGGAACGGTTGTATTTAGGCAACGTCAATTCGCTGCGCGATTGGGGCCATGCGCGGGACTATGTCGAGATGCAGTGGCTGATGCTGCAGCAGGACAGCCCTAAGGATTATGTCATCGCGACCGGCGAGCAGCACAGCGTACGGGATTTCA
>PLAD01000098.1 GCA_003134215.1 Armatimonadota bacterium | reverse complement strand
CTGATTAGTGACTGCTGGCAGATAGTTCGAACCTAGGCTGCCTTGGCTTGCGGTCTGGGCGTCGAGTCCTGGAATGAACGTGTTCGTCGGTACCTGCCAGTTAACCCATGGGTTGTGCTTTCGTACATAGTCTGTCGTTCCCGCAGGATCTCCCGGAGCGGCGGCGGAAATATCGGTCACATCGCCTGCATAGGGAAGATTTTCCGAGAAACCCGCAAATGAATAGCCTCCATGTATCAGTTCGGCGCCGAGATTTTCGCCGGAAAACGGATATTCAGCGACCGTAGAGCCATCGCCATACACGTTCTGGTCGGAGCCGCTGAACAGCTCCAAGTAATTTGGTTGGCTCGGATGCTCGACTCCATACGAGTTCGTCAAAAGAGCGCCGTTCTTGGCTAGCCAGTTTGTGTAAGGCGTGGCCGAGTTTCCAATGATCGCTTCCTCGGTCTGATTTTCTTCAATGACGATCACAACCTTGTTGTACGCCGGTAAAGGATTACTGTAGAAATCGGAGCCGTCCGCATGAGCGGAGGTCGAGAGCAGAGCAGCGCCGATATTCGCTGATGCAACAACTAAGAAAGGGAGTGTCTTTAGGAACATCTTCATTGTTTGTTCTCCTTGATTTGCCCGGTGTGGGCAGTAAAGAGAATACCAACTGCAATTTAAGCTGTCCTTAACGAGGTTTTAAGAGAAAATTAAGATTTTTTTGTTCGTATGGATAACCGGATTTTAGTCCATCCAACTACGGTCATGTCCGTTAACGGAAAACAGTGTGTCAGACAGTTCTTTTTTCCTTTTCCTTGACAGGGACTACCTTTTAGGTCTAAAATATCCACCTACGCAATCTAACAATGTTGTTGGATATAGGCTATGAAGCCACGTCCAGTTCGCCATCGCGACACACCTGTGTCGATACAATGTCGTCTGCACGTGGTTTTTTTGTGACTGCCCTTATGAAGGATCACATTTTCAGTTGCTCGCCGTCTATGGAGCGACTGGGTGCCAATACTAAAAGAACAATTCGAGCTTCTAAAGGAGAAATTCCACTAGTGAGTATAACAACTGGTCGGCAGGAAGCCATTTCCGCCGTTATCAACTATAAGCCAGGCGACGGCGTCGACCTTGAAGGTGAAACATCAACATCCCTTTATGGTACGAACGTTTTTAACGACAGCGTGCAGCGCCAGCTTTTATCTAAGCCGGTTTACAAGTCCCTTAAAAAGAGCATTGAAACCGGGTCAAAAATAGATGCAGGCATCGCAGATGCAGTCGCATCGGCGATGAAAGCCTGGGCATTGGAGAAAGGTGCAACACACTACACCCATATTTTCTACCCGCTGACCAATGTCACGGCCGAAAAGCACGACAGTTTCTTTGATCCAGACGGCGACGGTGGGACGATAGCGCAATTTGGGGGCGGAGCACTCATTCAAGCGGAGCCGGATGCATCCAGTTTTCCTTCCGGCGGCATTCGCGCGACCAACGCAGCCCGCGGATACACGGTTTGGGATATTTCGAGTCCGGCCTACATTCTCGAAAATCCAAACGGAAACACCCTGGTTATCCCTACGGTCTTTATCTCCTGGACCGGAGAAGCGCTTGACTATAAACTGCCTTTACTTCGTTCAATGCACGTCCTGAACACCCAGGCACAGAAAATCTTAAAGCTTTTCGGACACAAGAACCCGTCGTTTGTCACAGCGACAGCCGGCCCGGAACAGGAATATTTCCTGATTGACCGTAACTTTTACTTTGCGCGTCCTGACCTCCTGAACGCGGGACGTACATTGTTTGGCGCCCACCCTCCCAAAGGCCAGGAATTCGAAGATCACTACTTTGGCGCTATCCCCGAGCGCGTGCTCTCCTTCATGATGGATGCCGAACATGAGTTCATCAAGCAGGGAATTCCAATCAAGACAAGACATAATGAAGTCGCTCCTGGTCAGCATGAAATAGCTCCGGTTTATGAAAGCGCAAATCTTGCTCAAGATCACCAGCAGTTGATCATGCAGACTTTGCAGCGAACAGCGGCCAAGTACGGTATGGCAGCCCTTCTCCACGAAAAGCCTTTCGCGGGTGTCAACGGTTCAGGAAAGCATATTAACTGGTCGCTCGGCGCTCCAGGGGTAGGCAACTTGCTTGATCCCGGCGACAGTCCACACACGAACCTTCAATTCTTGGTGTTCGCCGCGGCGACAATTCGTGCTGTACATCTGTACTCGACGCTACTTCGCGCGACAGTCGCCTCGGCAGGAAATGACTTCCGTCTCGGTGCGAACGAAGCCCCGCCGGCGATCATATCGGTCTTCCTGGGCGAACAGCTTGAAGACGTATTCGAGCAGCTGAAAAAGGGCAAACCAACCAACTCGAAGGAAGCGGGGACCCTTGATCTGGGTGTTAGCACACTTCCGATTGTTCCACGACATGCTGGCGACCGCAACAGAACCAGTCCGTTCGCCTTCACAGGTAACCGGTTTGAGTTCCGCGCCGCCGGCTCAGCTCAGACAATAGGTTGGCCGTTAGTTGTCTTGAACTGCATAGTGGCCGATTCTCTCGACTTCGTCGCAACTGAAGTAGAAAAGATCACCGGAGGCGATGCTTCCAAAACCGAAGATGCAGTCATTTCTGTACTTTCGGGCATCGCTAACGAGCACCTTGCGGTCGTTTACGATGGAAACGGATACTCAGAAGAGTGGCAGGTCGAAGCCGCAAAGCGTGGTCTACCAAACCTCAAGAACACCGTTGACGCCCTACCAGCAATTATCGACCCGAAGAACATTGCGGTACTCGGCAAGTACGGCGTACTTTCCGAGCGCGAAGTAACAAGTCGCTACAAGATTGCTCTGGAGCAATATGTCCTCACGGTTAATACCGAGTCTGCGCTCGCTCTAGAAATTGCGAAGACCAAGATCCTCCCGGCCGCTCTAACCTATCAGAAGCAGCTTGCAAGCTTGGCCGTTGACCTGAAAGCGATCGGTAAAGCGCCGGACACCACCACACTCGACGAGTTGCTAGCTTTGACCTCCACCTTGACAACTGATATCGCCGAATTTGAAAAGATCCTGGCGCACGAGGGTGAAGACGAGCCGATGGCTCATGCCAAGCACGCTCGAGACCATGTTCTCCCGCAGATGTTGAAGATCCGCGAAAGCGTAGATGCGTTGGAAGGTGTTGTCTCCGACGAGCTTTGGCCGCTGCCGACCTACCAGGAAATGCTGTTCATCAAGTAGTCGACCGACTGCAAGATGAGCCCCGGCCCATACGGCAAGAAGGGAGGGTGGAGCAAATGCTCCACCCTCCCTTTCTTTTGTTCGTAGGCCGAGTTTTTGAAGCAATCACTAGGCGATTTCTTCTGCTTCTTCAATCGCCGGCTCCAAGTCAGCCTCGACAGCTGCTTCGGCCCCATCCCAAATCCGGCTGTAGGCTGCAAACGACTCGACAGACGATTTCTCGAAATTCGTTTCCAATGCCAGCATGGTCCGCGTCCCCTGCACGACCCCTGTATTGCGCAGGTCCATTACCAGTTCTTTCAGTGCCGCAATATTAGGCGTGGCGACTCGAATCTGAAAGTAATCCTCACCGGTGACCCGATAGCATTCGCGCACCCACGGATTGTTGCGAAGGAGCTGTATCACCCCTTCTTCCGACTTTTCGGAACAGGCCGGCAATAGCGTAATGGCGACAAAGGCTCTCACCTCGATACCTAGCTTGTCAGCATCGAGGGCAAGAGTGAAGTTACGTATGATCCCTTCTTTTCTCAGTCGTATCATGCGATCCGTTACTGCTTGGCGGGTCAAACCCACCACTTGAGCTAA
Source organism: Armatimonadota bacterium (assembly GCA_003134215.1). Classification (GTDB taxonomy): domain Bacteria; phylum Armatimonadota; class Armatimonadia; order Armatimonadales; family Capsulimonadaceae; genus BOG-944. The sequence goes on along the minus strand of PLAD01000098.1, from coordinate 64,549 downwards.
AGCAGAGGCGGATGCGCGACTGTTTCTGTTCAGCGTTCGCAGTATCAGTTTGTCAACTTCATCGAGGTCTATAGTAGCCATTAGTTGCCTTTATTCTATGTGTACTTGCTATTTGGAAATTATTTTTAAAAAAATACTAGCAATTTGCTTGACAATCAAGCAATAACGTGACATTATATATGTGGGAGTCAGTGTTGCTCTCTTTATTGTAGTCAATGACGTCTTTTTCGATTCCGTTGTAATGTCCTCCGGCGGAATCGAAGAGGACGTCTTTTTTTATCTTAAGGAATCGCATTATGTGCGGAATAGCCGGCATACTTTATTTTGGCCAGACCGACGACAAACATCCCGTCGGTCAGTCGCTTCTGACAATGTCCGAATGCTTACAGCACCGTGGAGCGGATTCGGCCGGCCTGGCTGTTTTCACTTCCCCGAGGCCCAAAAAGTCTCTCCAAGTTGTCATGCCTGCCACTGCCAAGCTTCCAGAACCTCAATTGATAGAAGCAATCTATCCTGGAGTCCTTACCGGTCTACGGACGACAGCAGATGGCTTTGCAGCAGACCTTTCAAGTGATTTGACCGGCGACTTTGAAAGAGCGAAAGTCGTCCAAGCACTTGAAGAGGGACTGCCCGGTAGCGTAGTAACATCGCTGGGCAACTATCTGAGTGTACACAAAACGGTCGGACAGGTCAAGAGCCTGACTTCGGCCGCTGAACTCCTTTATGGTAGCCACGGAATCGCCCACCTCAGGTTGGCAACAGAAAGTAAAATCGATCCGGCACACGCCCAGCCTTTCTGGGGACGGCCTTTCGCAGATATTGCCGTCACTCACAATGGGCATATTACTAACTACTATAAGTTGCGCCAGAAATTGGAAGCAAGAAACTTTTCGTTCGCCAGCATGAACGACTCGGAAATCATCGGCATTTTGATCGGTGAAAAGCTTTCTGAGGGTTTCTCGCTTAATAAGGCGCTTTCGACTGTTATACCGGAATTGGACGGTTCGTACTCGTTTATCGTTGCTACTTCTTCAGGAATTGGCGTCGCGAGAGATCCCTTTGCCACTAAGCCGCTTCTATTCGTCCAAACGGACGACCTTCTCGCTATTGCCTCAGAACAGCAAGCGTTGCACCGGCTGCTAGGCGAACATATAAAAATTCAGGAGATTCAACCAAAGGAGTATCGAACATGGGAGAAAGCTTGAAAACCGTTGACTGCGCTGGGCTGACCGTACGAGAAATCAACAGTTTTTTAAAAGATGCCGCTAGCCACGGTCCGGATACGGCGGTGACATTGATCAACCCCGACAGCCGACACAATATCGCGGTTGGTATCACCGAGCCGCTTGATATTCTGGTAGAGGGACATGTCGGCTACTATTGCGCCGGTCTATGCGATGGGATCACGATCAAAATAACCGGAGACACCGGATGGGGACTTGGCGAAAACATGATGTCAGGCTCTGTTACAGTCAACGGGTCGGCCGGATCATCTGCAGGAGCAACTATGCACGGCGGCCGAATGGTTGTTTACGGAGACGTCGGCTCCCGCTGCGGCATTGCGATGAAGGGCGGGACCATTCTCGTCGGGGGCAACGCAGGATATATGACCGGATTCATGATGCAAAAAGGCGTCATCATCATTTGTGGAGACGCCGGCGAAGCGCTCGGTGATTCGCTCTACGAAGGCAAACTATTCGTTCGTGGCTCGATCAAGTCAATGGGAAGCGATGCGGTCGAGTCGGATTTATGCGACGAAGACATAGCAATGCTGTCCGCGGCATTCGCGCAAGCGGACATAGACGCATGCGCATCGCAGTTCCGCAAAATCGTCTCCGGTAAAAAGTTGTACAACTTTAATACGAAGGAGAGAGAGATCTGGAAATTAGCCTTATAAGGACGCGCAGTCAAAGTTTAGAACGTGTTCTTGCCAATGAAGGCAGCAGACCAATGAAGGAGTCCGAACAATGGGGTGGTGATCGCAGTGCCGGCGATCGCATATGACAACGATAGTGTCAGTCAGTTACTATCCAACAGCGATGGGGCGAGTTGGGCGATTCAATCAACGCATCGTTTAAATTCGTTCGACCATGGACGAAGGAGAAAAGCTGATGAGTGTTACGTCAGGGGCGGTTCAAGTAAAACAATCCCCACCAGAAACTTCGCAGTCAAGCACACTGCACAGGTTAGTCACCTGGAAATCGGCCTTTGTAGTATCTCTTGGAGGTTCCCTGCTAGTTGCGGTCTCGCTCGGAACCATTGCAGGAGACCTGGGCCCGGCATCGGTATTCGTATGGTCTGCGGTCGCCATTATGGGCGTCCTCATTTGTCTCATGATCGCCGAAATGGCAAGCATGTATCCGCACAAAGCGGGGGGAACTGCGACCTACACATATGAAGCGTTTAAGGACTTTGCTCCGATCGTCGGAGCAATTTCTAACTGGGGCTACTGGCTAGGCTGGATACCGGTCGTCGCTGTTAACCTCATTCTCGCGGCAGGATATCTCAAGTCCTTTATTCCCAGACTAACCACAAACGAGGAGCTGCTTCTCGCTATTGCAATGGGGGCGGGACTTTATGTTCTCAACTATTTCGGCCTTAAGCCAGGGGTCTGGTCTTCGGTCGCAATGGCTCTTTTTGCGCTTGCCCCCATGGTAGTGATCGTTGTGTCACCGGTATTTCGGCCGGCCCTTTTTCATGCCGTTAACGTCTTTCCCTTTGTTCCGCTCGGCGGCTCATGGCACTCTATGACGTCATGGAAACTGATCTTCAAGGACATGTTCCTCGCTGTCTGGTCTGCCTATGCATTTGAGGCGGCATCGACAGTAATTGCAGAAATGAAGGACCCGCACAAAGAGGCGGGTAAGGCGATGATAGCGGCGAGCGCAGCGGGCGTATTCGCTTTCTGCCTGGTTCCATTCGTCGTCCTCGGCATCTGCGGCGCCACATTGCTGTCCGGGGATCCGTCGGTCGCCTTTCTTCCGGCTGCCCAGGCAATCTTCGGTAAGATCGGGGGCGTCGTCGTTTCAATCATGCTGATCGCAGCCTTGCTGCTAGGTGCGCAAACGGCAATTATCGGATCGACGCGGACGATTTACGAAATGAGCCGCGATGGTCTGATATTGAAGCAGATGGCAAAGGTCAACAAGTTCAATGTACCTGTCGGTTCCATGATATGGGATGGTGCTGTGACGATCGCTCTTCTTGCAAAGTTCGGAACGAACGTCCCAAATATCGTTGCCGCCTCGAACGTCGGCTATATGCTTGTGTTCATGCTGGTTATTCCGGCATTCATCATGCTTCGTTACCAGAAGCCGGGAATGGAGAGGCCATTTAAATTGCCGAACGTCTTCATCCCGATCGCAGCGGTTCTGACGGTCGTTAACTGGTTCTTGTTCTTTGTCGGTGGTGCGCAGTGGGGACCTTCAGTCATGACTCCAGGGGTCGTGATCATGCTGACATTCATTCCGTTTTACCTGTACCGACGGTACGTGCAGGATAGAGGACATCCCGCGCCTATTGCAGCTCCTCTGGGACATTCGGCGGAACATCCTGAAATACCGGAATCTGAGATTGAATTCAGTGGACGGCACGAGGTGTTTCACGACACGACAGATGTCGCTGCGGAATAGGACATAAGAGGACGCAAATGCTGCGTTATTTTCCTTTCGATCACGATGGATACGATATGCCCATGAATGCGAAAGCAGGAGTGGGCGCCTTGATCGAGCTCGATGAGAGCGAGTATCTGCATGAACTCGCTCTCAAAGAGACGATCCTCGCGTCAGATTATCGATACTATTTCCAGTGCCCAGACGAAAATATAGATCTTGCCTGGGACTGTATTAGGCTGCTGCTTCCCGACATGGCTGCGCACTATCCGGAGCAGTTCAAACTGCACTGCGACGGAGATTTATGGCGATGGACTAATAACCTGAAAAAGAGTGAACAAGTATTCTCCTTCGGAGACTGCTCCACACTGCCCTACCATCCGCTCGACTGGGTCGGACGCGAGGTCCAAGAAGATCTAATTGTGATGGCGGAGATCGACGGCGGCGATACCATATGCGTCGGAGGCCAGCTTTGCTTTCCCGCCGGATGGTGTCTTGACGATAAAGTCAGTGAGAACTTTTTACGCATACATGAAGACGTACCGCAATTTCTGGAGCGAATTGGACGGCCGGCGGACCTCATGATGAGACGACTCAAACCTGGACGGCCAACCGGGCGGCTTAACTGGACAATCGGAACCATCAACAAGCTAGATCTGCCGCCAAAGACCAGTCACGACTGGGTGACGTCTCGCCGCGGAATCACCGCCGAAAACGCCGGCGATCGCTGTTTTCTTCGTGTCGAGCGGCAAACGTTCAGCAGGTTGCCTACCACACGCGGAGTCCTTTTCACTATACATACCTATATTAATCCGGTAACGGAAGTCGTACAAGATCCTTCACGGCTCAATCGGTTCACCGCTGCAATTAAGGGGATTCCCAGGCCGACAAGAGAGTACAAGGGTATGGCTGCTTACGCCGATGACCTCATTAACTATCTGGAGGCCCTGCAGCGCAGGACTGCTGGTGCACCTCCGACGACAGTTCCTGGTATGCGAGAGGAGCGAACGGTGGCGCACAAACGCGAGCCCGTCATGGGCAATATCTGCTATTCAACAGTCAACACGTCATTTTGGGAGCCGATGCCTCTCGATAGTCCAGATATGCTGGAAGGTGATCCCGATCCGAAAGTTCATTGGCTGAAAAAAAACGAAAAAGNNGCAGCCAGCCAAATTCCGCTGGCTGTTTTTTGGCAACGAGACGTTCCATGTGTTAGAAGGTAAAGCGCTGATCACTGTCGATGACGGAACATCGATTGAGGTCAAGCCCGGCGATATCATTTCCTTCCCGATGAACACTCCGTCCGTTTGGCATGTAAAAGAGACACTGAAGAAGATGTTCGTCATTTCAATGTAGGAGCGTAAATTGGCTGGACCTGTTGAATGGCAGTGGCTGACACACGAAGAAATTGGAGAACTTCGCAAGGGCGGAATGGATATGGCGATATTGCCTGTAGGAAGTACAGAGCAGCATGGTCCGCATTTATCGGTCAATGTCGATACGGTGTCCGCGGATTCGCTGGCCCGAGCGGTCTCGGCAGCAACCGGCGTCCCAGTACTGCCGCCGTTGCCGTACGGAATGGCGCTAGGTCACACTGCAAAGTGGCCGGGCACACTTTCGCTGTCTCCAGGAACCTTGACATCCGTGGTTGTTGAAATAGGGGAATGGCTTTTAAAAGCTTCCGGCTTTTCGCGACTGCTTATATTGAACGGTCACTACACTAATGCCGCTCCTTTGAGATCGGCTTTGGAACTGCTGCGAAGCGCTCATCCTGAAATGCGTATCGCCGTCAAATCGATATGGGAAATCTCGGCCCGAGTTTCGGAGGTATATACGGCCGATGCAGCGGACTGGCATGCCAATGCAGCCGAGACGAGCTTGATGTTGGCCCATCACGCAAAGGGAGTGAGACGAGAACGAATTTTCGATGATATCGACCGGACAAAGGGGCTGTTTTTTTCTTATCCGGTTGATCGAACCAGTGAGCATGGCGCCACCGGCAGACCAACTCTGGCCAGAGAAGAAGTCGGCGCAAGGCTTTTTGCCTGGCAGGTGGAGGACCTCAGTGCACTGGTCAAGGCAGCTCTTACTGAAGAGCCGCCGTTTGAGCGCGGAATCTAAAACGGATTGGAAGGAACGAAACGTGTACGAAGTTAAGAAATATGACGAAGCTGCGATTGTGCGTAAGCAAAGGGAGTTATCCGAGGCCGGCGTAAAATTCGTTGTGGGAGCCTACGTTGACATACACGGCGTTCCAAAAGGCAAGGTCGTTCCGATCGGGCACTTTCACGATATGGCGAAAGGCTCGGAAATGTACACTGGCTATGCACTCGACGGCTTAGGGCAGCGTCCCAACGATGACGAATTTGCATCGGTCCCGGACATTGATCGGTGCGTTATTCTGCCCTGGAAAAAAGAGGTCGCCTGGTGTCCCGCGGATCTCTACTTCCACGGGGAGCCGTATCCAATTGATACTCGAAATGCCCTCCAGTTCCAAATAAAGAAAGCGACCGATCTCGGCTACGCTTTTAATATTGGAATCGAAGCGGAAGTTTATCTGCTGAAGCTTGGCGACGACGGGAAGCTTCATGTTCCAAATAGCAACGATAATCTTACGAAACCATGCTATGACGTTCAGCGTTTTTTTGAAGCGTACGATTTTGTATCGAAGATGACGTCGACCATCAATGACCTTGGCTGGGATGTCTACTCCTTTGATCATGAAGACGGCCATTCGCAATTCGAATTCGATTTTAAGTACGCCGATGCGCTGACAACGTGCGATCGCTACATTTTCTTCCGTTTCCTCGCAAAAAAGATAGCCGCCGATCTCGGCCTGCTAGCAGTCTTTATGCCTAAACCGTTCGCTCATCTTACCGGCAACGGAGCACACTTCAACATGAGCCTTTCTGATATTACAACAGGAAAGAATCTCTTTGTCCCGGAAGGCTCCGGTGATGACCTTCATGGCTGCCGGCTCTCGACGCTTGGCTACAACTTTATTGGAGGTCTAGTAAAGCACGGCCTTGCAAATGCCGCCGCGTTCAGTCCGACAGTCAACTCATACAAAAGGCTGATCAGGAAAGGCGCAATGTCCTACTATTCGTGGGCGCCGGTCTTTAACTGCTATGGCGGCAACAATCGATCCAATACTTTTCGCGTACCGATGGAAGGCGGACGGGTCGAATGCCGCGCGGCAGATTCCTCGTGCAATCCCTATCTAGCCGCGACACTCGCACTTGCCGCCGGACTTGAGGGGGTAAAGGAATCGATTGATCCAGGACCTCCGCATCACGAAAACATGTATGAATACAGCGATCAGCAGTTGTCGGAGCAAGGCATTTCCCTTCTGCCGCGCAACCTGAACGAAGCGGTTGAGTTTTTTGCGGCCGACCCGTTTGTTGAACAAACACTCGGTAAGGAGCTGCGCGACGAGTTCATTCTTTATAAATCGACAGAATGGGACGAGTACCACCAATCGATTTCGGAATGGGAGATTGACCGGTACGCGAGACTGTTCTAATTCATCGGTATTAAGGAGAGACCATCATGCCTATTGAAGATACGGCTCCATCAAAGATTTGGGATCAGGGCACGATCCACGATATTCAGGAAAAGGCCCGCCTTGGCAGATACCGTATACGCGCGTTTTCGACTGCGCGTGCTCTGCCTAGCCTGGAAGACCTGACGTTCATACCAGCCGGGCTGACGAGGGTGCCGCTTGAAGGCTACCGTGAAAAATGCTCAACCGAAACAGTCCTGGGCACTCGTTTCGCGAAAAATCCTCTGAAACTTGCAATTCCGATCACTATTGCCGGTATGTCGTACGGAGCCCTCTCTCGGCAGGCAAAAGAAGCGCTAGGCCTCGGCGCTTCGAGAGCTGGAACATCGACCTGCACCGGTGACGGAGGAATGCACCCGGTAGACCGCGAGTACTCTAAAACCCTCGTCTACCAGCTGCTGCCGAGCCGCTATGGCTTTAATCCGAACGATCTGAAAAAGGCGAATGCGGTCGAGATCGTGGTGAGCCAGGGAGCGAAACCAGGGACAGGCGGCCTGCTGCTTGGACAAAAAGTCAGTCCGGAAATAGCAAGAATGCGCGACCTACCGGATGGGGTCGACCAGAGGAGTCCATGTCGCCATCCGGACTGGATTGGGCCGGAAGACCTGTCAATTAAGATCGAAGAAATTCGTGAAGCTACGGATTGGCAGATACCTGTCTTCCTTAAGATAGGCGCCGCACGTGTCTATGAAGATGTCAAACTTGCAGCGAAGGCAGGAGTCGACTGCGTGGTTATAGACGGCATGGAGGGTGGAACGGCTGCATCGCCGGATGTTCTGCTCGACCATACCGGTATTCCAACTCTTGCAGCAATTTGCGAAGCTGTCAGGGCGCTGGAAGACATGCGACTGCTTGGAGAAGTACAGTTGATCGTCAGCGGAGGCATCAAGACCGGTGTCGATGCGGCAAAGGCGCTGGCACTCGGCGCAGATTGCGTCTCTATCGGAACAGCAGCTCTGATAGCACTCAACTGCAATGCTCCTCTATATCTCGAAGACTATGAGGCTATGGGAACCAAAGCCGGCGCATGCCACCACTGTCACACAGGTCGATGCCCGGTCGGAGTTGCAACGCAAGATCCGGCGCTGTCGCAGCGATTGAATGTTGAAGAAGCGGCCGCAAGGGTCGAGAACTTTCTGAGCGCGATGACTAACGAGATGCAGATTATGGCTCGGGCGTGCGGCAAATCGCATGTCGCAAACCTCGATCGCGAAGACTTGCGTGCTCTTACTTTGGAATCGGCCCTGATCACCGGAATTCCACTTGCCGGCATGCACGCACCTCTCATGCTCAACATGAAGGCACATTAACAAGGAAGACTGGGATGACTATTACAACGGATGCACTAATTATCGGCGGTGGACTCATGGGATGCTCAATCGCCTTCCAGCTAGCTGAGCGAAACATCTCGACGCTGCTGGTCGAACGAAATGCACTTCCTGGCAAAGAGACAACGGCCCGGTCCGGTGCAATTATACGAGCGCATTACGGAGTACCTGAGCTAGTCAAACTTGCTCAAGCGGCGAATCTACGCTACCTACGGTTTGAAGACGAAGTCGGCGAGAGTTGCGGCTTTACCCAATGCGGTTACATAGTGCTCGTCGATGACGGAGACGTTTCTGTTCTCAAGGCTAATACAGCGATGCACCGTGATTTCGGAGTCGATGTATCGCTGATCCCTCCATCGGGAATTGGCGATATCGTGCCGACGATCATGACAGACGATGTTGCGCTTGCATCTTACGAACCGCTGGGAGGGTACGCCAATCCGTCAATGACCGTAGGCGCCTACGCCAAGCGTGCAGAACAACTCGGAGCGAAGTTCCGCTACAACTCCACAATCGAGAGCGCGAAACTAGTCGGCTCTGGATGGGAGATTGTACTCGCTAACGGAGAACAGGTCTCCAGTGAACATGTTATCCTTGCGACTGGCAACTGGTCTCAGGGCGTCGGCAAGCACTTTCATATCGATCTACCAGTCTCCCCCATCCGTGCACAGATCGTAGTCACAGACCGTCCCGGCAATGGCGAACATATGCCGGTGGTCTCGGATTTGATTAACCTTGCTTACTTTCGAGAAGAGGGCGAAGGGGGAATGTGGATCGGATCATCAGATATGTCCGATCTCCAGGAAAAACTCCCCATTCCCGACGGATTTAACGAGAAGGCGGACATCGCAGCTATTGAAAAAGCCGTACAAAAGGCTAAATTGCGTTTTAAGTCGCTGCCTGGTGTTTATCCGTCGAACGTTCAAAGGGCCTTCACAGGCCTGTATGAGACAACCCCGGACTGGCAGCCAATTATCGATCAACTTCCGGGAAACATACACGTCGCGGTGGGATTTTCTGGTCATGGCTTCAAACTCGCTCCGGTTATCGGAGATATAGTCGCCGATGCGGTGGCAGGAAAGCCGACGAATCAGGAAGTGGACATTTTTCGACTGTCACGATTTGCTGAAGGCAAGCAAATTAAATCGCAACATAGCTATCAGAGAGCCCGTTTTTTAAGATAGAGGAGAAGGTTATGCTTAACGTAAGTGAAACACAAAAGCTGTTTGCTGAGAAAAATATTAAATTCTTTATGATGTCGTTTGTGGACATGCACGGCACACCACGGGCCAAGCTTGTGCCGGCAGAATGTCTGGCGGATGTCGCCGAAGGAGCGGCCGGCTTTGCGGGTTTCGCCGTTGACGGCGTCGGCCAAGGCCCTCACGATCCCGACCTCTCCTGTGTACCTATAAAAGACTCGAGCGTCTTTGCATTGCCCTGGAAGTCAGGAATGGCGTGGATCGCGGGCAACTTGCAGATGGACGGACAGAACTGGGACTACTGCCCGCGAACAATTCTCAGTCGCGTGTTAGCAGAGGCAGGCAGCAAAGGTTTTCGATTTAAGCTTGGTGTTGAGCCGGAATTTTTCCTCGTTGAGCGGGGTGAGAGCGGCGCAATTAAAGTTGCCGACTCTGGCGACTATCTTGCCAAACCATGCTACAGCCAGCTCGCCTTACTGCGCAATTCAGACTTTCTTACGACGCTGATGACCTATATGAACGAGTTGGGATACGGCGTCTATCAGAACGACCATGAGGACGCAAACGGTCAATTCGAAGTGAACTGGCGCTATGCGGATGCTTTGAAGACTGCAGATCAGGTTGCGTTCTTCAAGTTTATGGTCAAGGCGCTTGCCGAAGAACGAGGACTCATCGCAACGTTTATGCCGAAGCCGTTTAGGAACCTCACAGGAAACGGTGCGCATATGCATATGTCACTGTGGGACATCGAAGGAAAGGACAACCTCTTTCTCGACAAGAACAACCAGCGAGGCCTGTCGTCAATTGCATGGGCATTTATGGGCGGAATCCTCGCACACGCGAAAGCGCTTTGCGCATTGACGTCACCATCGGTTAACTCCTTCAAACGTTTTGGCGCTAGGACGGCACGATCAGGAGCTACCTGGGCTCCTGTATTTGTCACACACGGAGGAAACAATCGCACGATGATGATCCGTGTGCCGGCGCCAGGCCGAATCGAATACCGTACGGCCGATGGCTCAAATAATCCTTATCTCGCAGCCGCCGGAGTACTTGCTGCCGGTTTGGACGGAATATCGCGCGGCCTGGATCCTGGCGAGTCGAGAGATGGCAACCTGTTTCTCCTCTCTCCGTCCGAGGGAATGGAACAAGGAATGGAACAGGTGCCGCACAACCTTGGTCAGGCGCTTGATGAGCTGGAAAAAGACGACGTGTTATGCAATGCACTCGGATCTGACTACGCACAGGCTTATCTGGCCGCCAAGCGCGACGAATGGTATAGCTATTTAGATGCGACGTCAGCCTCAGTCAGCCAGTGGGAAGTCGACAAGTACCTTTAAAAGGGTGCGGGTAGAACATGCTCAGTTGAGCAGCGCAATTCCGGGTGCGCTGCTCAATAATTCGGCTTCGTCCGCCTTAAGTCCGACTCCGGTAAGTCCCAACCGCCGAGCCGACAACATCAGCAATAGCAGTTTCTGAGCGGCCTCGGACACTGTCAACCCTTCAGGACGGACATTCGAAATGCAGTTTCTCTCAGAATCCATAGTAGCGCTATATGGATGCCATGTTAGGTAGACTCCTAAAGAGTCAGCTGAACATAAGCCGGGACGTTCACCTATCAAGACGACGACCAGGTCAGCTTTAACCATGTTTGCCACATGGTCTCCGACAGCTACTCTGCCTTGTTCAACGACGATAATCGGGGCTATTGTCCATGAGGTTGGGTCCAAGTTGCAAACTACGCTGTGAACGAGACTCACTGCATGGGATTGTACTGCTTTTGCCGACAGACCATCGGCAATTACGAACACGACGTCAAAGCCGTGCGATACATTGTTAAGGCGATCAACCGAAGTTTCCGACAAACTTCTTCCAAGATTAGGATACAACAAATAGTTTGAGCGGGTGTCCGCCATAGTGGTGACTGGCACAGACCGCAATCCGATCAAATCGAATTCGGAAATCAAGGCGCCGACGTCCAATTCTGAACGAACAGCGTCGCGTGCCTGTGCGTGGTCCCACTGGAACTGCAGATTGGCTGCCGTGGGCTGCGAAACCCCAGTCGGTTCAATGCCAATCCTTGCGGACGTAAATTTTTTCAGTCCGCCCCAGACGCTTTGTTCTAATTCCACAGCAGGATCTGGGCTCATTGCGTTCAACGTGCCGTCGGTGAGCGCTCGTACCATCGCGTTCTCGCTAGAAGAGACTTTGCTCAGTTCTTTCCTGACTCCACCTTTGTCGAAGATGCCCATCTTCACTAACCATTGTAAGAATTCCGGTGAAGGCGTCTTTCCAAGAACGCGGCGTACGTAAAGGGCGTCATGAAAGGAAGTACTTTGATAGTTCAGCATAATGTCATCTGCGCCGGGTATTCCCATGACGAACGTACAGCCTGCGACACACAGTAGCGTCAGCAGCGAATCCATGTCATCCTGATCCGCTTCAGCATGATTCGTATAGCAGACATCGCACCCCATGGGAAGCCCTAGCAGTTTCCCACAGCAATGGTCTTCCAGGCCTGCTCGTGCGATCTGCTTGCCATTGTAGAGGTATTCGGGCCCGATAAATCCCACAACCGTATTCACCAGCAGGGGTGAAAATTGACGGGCGACGGCATAGGCTCGTGCTTCCATCGTCTGCTGGTCGACGCCATGGTGTGAATTGGACGACAGGGCGCTTCCCTGCCCAGTCTCAAAATACATGACATTGTTAACGACTGTGCCTCGATTGAGAGAAACCGCTAGTTCGTGTGCATCCTGAAGAAGTGCCAGGTCGATACCAAATCCTCGGTTTGCCGCCTGGGACCCAGCGACTGACTGAAACACAATGTCGACAGGTGCTCGCGCCTCCATTGCTGCAACAGCGGTTGTCACGTGGGCTAAGACGCAAGTCTGCCCCGGCATAGAAAAGCGGTCTCGAAACACATCCAGCATTTCGACTATACGAATATATGCGTCTACGCTGTCAGTCGCCGGATTGATACCGATTACGGCATCCCCGCTTCCGAGCAGCAATCCGTCAAGCAGGCTCGCGGCAATTCCTCGCAGGTCGTCGGTCGGGTGATTTGGCTGCAGCCTTGTCGATAAAGTATTAGGCAGTCCGATCGTATTCCTGAACTTGGTAACGACATGACATTTCTGACCGACGAGAACAAGGTCTTGCAGGCGCATTATTTTGACCACTGCTGCCGCCATCTCAGGTGTTAATCCCCTGGATAGCGCTGCGAGTAGTTCCGCAGTAGCTGCTGGAGAAAGCAGCCAGTCGCGTAGGCCGCCGACAGTAAGGTGCGATATTTGAGCGAACGCTTCCCTACTGTGTGTATCAAAGATTAGGCGGGTGACTTCGTCGGTCTCATACGGGATTACTGACTCATTGAGGAAATCCGTGAGTTGTGCATCCGCCAAAGCGAACTGTGCGGCCGCCCGCTCTTGCCCGCTCCGCGCAGCAACACCGGCGAGCACGTCTCCGGATCTATGGGGAGTGGCGCAAGCCATCAGCCTCTTAAGATCGTCAAAAACGTAAGTGGCGCCTCCGATTGTATGACGGTAGCTCATAATGCCTTTGCTCGGATTAATAGATGCTGAACAAACCTTTATCGTGCATCATACTTCGTTCCGAGACTTTGAAAACCGTTGAGCCGGGAGTGAGTGCCAAACAAAGCGTCACCCCCGGCTCACCCGTCAAGCTTCCTCGTGGTGGATTACCTCTCGGCGTCCTCCAAGGTCATCTTGACCTTCCAACATCTCCGGCAGGCCGGCAGCAATGCTTGCATCATATTTGCTCGGACCTGCTTTATCTTGGACGAGAACCCTCCAGAGATAAAATGGAACGACTGCCAGCATTATCGACCACCCTATATTCATAACCGTCAGATTGATCACGTGCCCGAAGACCGACGGCGTTGCGACCGGATTCGCATCCCACTGTGGACCGCCGATAATAAACGCTGCAAGATTAAACAGCGTTATCAACACGGCGATAGGAACGAAAATTCCTGGTAGCTTGAACGAGCGTGGTTCGTTCGCTTTTGTCATTCTGAGGACGATATATGCCGGTATAAGCACGACGAATACTGTGAGGTAGCCGACGTTCGACGCTGCGATTAGGTTGACTACGTTCGCCCTGAAGACAACCAACATTGCGATCGTTACACCCAGGTCGACGAACATCGATCCGACAGGAACTCCGTATTTGTTCACACCGCCGAACTGCTTGATCATCTGACCGTCATGTGTCATTTCGAACATGCAGCGCGAGGAGCCAATGATCGTCGACTGAACTCCGAGGAGCAAAGCAGCGATCAACATAATCGAAACGACGACACCGCCGACATGACCAAAGATTGCCTGCGCTGCCGGAAGAAAGGCGACAGAAGCGTCTTGCGTCAGAACCGAAACCCCGACAATACCGAGCATGACGAACGGTACAACGGAATAAGCAATAAAGCCGCCGATCGATGCCGCGAGCATCGCCTTCGGAGCATCCTTATGCGGATCTTTCAGTTCCGCAATGGTTGTCGAAGCGCATTCAATTCCATACGCCGACCAGAGTGCAACGAACAAATCTTTCCAGATAAGCATCCAGCTCTTCCCCGAATGCCAGGATCCACCGGTTGGCACGAATGGAAAGACATTGATCGAATGGAAGAGATGAGGGAGGAAAACCGGTGAGGCGATAATAACGATCAAGGGACAGATGGAACAAATCGCCATTACTGCGGAAGACCACACGCCCGGCTTGATCCCATAATAATTTGAAGCATAAAGGGCGAGCGAGATTCCGATAGCGAGCTCGAGTTCGCCGCTGTCGGTCATGTGCGGAAAGAAAGTTTTAAGATATCCGGACGCGACGATCAGGTTTACCGGTATTACCGGGACCCATCCCAACCAGTAGCCCCAGTTGGCGATGGCACCGACAATTGGCCATTTTTTAAAGGCTTCATGAGAGTATGTTGCGGTTCCGCCGCTCTTATTAGGAAACATAGACGCCATTTCGGCGATCATAAAGCATTGAAGAATCCCGACCGCTACAACAAGGGTCCATACAAAGACAGATGCAGGACCAAGGTCTCCGGCGATCGCGCCCAAAGATGTCACTATCAGAAGCGCCGCGCCTAACGACACGACAAACGACGATTTCCAAGTAACCGATCGAACTAACGTCGGTTTTGCCAATGAACTCGGGGGACGCCCCTCGACTACTGTTGCCATAGTTTCCTCCTACAGCCGCGGCCTTGCACCCGGGCGGCTGGCACGATAACGATTCAGTCGTACGACCAACTGGCTTCATCGCTCTGTGGAATGGAAACACCTGTCATCGGAGTTTCTAATACGTTGCTTCGCCCTCATCGCTGCCTGCAACGGAAGGTGAGTTGCATCTTCATTGATGCCGCGGAAGGGCGACCTTTCGCCTTCCCATGACACCTGACCCTGTCAAGCTACTGGTCTAACGATTAGGCTTGAACCACGCCTTTTGGCCAATTGCGGTGGCGCAAAACGACCTGAGATCAATCCGCACAAAGCCTAAAAAACGCCCGTTCAACAACGGAACCATCGTTGTTAAGCAGACGTCATTGGCAATTAATCGTTATCAGCCCACAGCGGCTGGCCTACATATTACCATCGATGCGAAAATACGTCAAGTTGGATTCGAAAATATTTTACATAATAGATCATACATTTGCCGGCATTATAGCGTATAGCAATTTTTCATATACACTTAGTTACTATATGTTCGACGAATCCTTCTCGATTGGCTGCGGAAGTCGAGACATACAAGTGGAGTAATAAAAACTGGCCATTCGGTCAGCTCGTGGCCAGTTCTCATTCTAGCGTCTACCCGCCGTCAGCGGCGTGCTATAATGCCGGTGACGGAGCCGCACGTCAATCGCCGCTTGGCGCTAGCAGAATCGGAGCGATGCCTGCGACATTAATTACTACGCTGCCGTTGTGCTCTCGCACTGGAAGCGACAGTAGAGGGGGGAGCGCGTCCTCGGGGTGGCGGCGCGTGCCGTGAACGTTCTTGCCGTCGGTCCCGAACGCTGCGCCGTGGCACGGGCATTCAAACTGACTATCCAATGGAGTCCACGCAACTTCGCAGCCATGATGAGTGCATTTTGCGGATACGGCAACCAGTGTTTTGTCGTCCACACGGGTAACAAAAACTACTTCCGATGGAGCCGGTGTGGTCCGCACCGGCGTCCCTTTTGTAAAGTCGGTGCTTTTTCCCACTTCAACCCACTGATCCGGCGTGTCGGCTGATGCTCGAAAGACCGGCACCATGGCCAAAACTCCGACACCCGCAGCTAATGCCAGGGCCTGTCGCCGGGTGATTATACAGGAACCACAGGCGTCACCGGCGGTCGTTTTCTTAGCTTTATTATCGTTTACCACTCTTACCTCCGTTGTTGACGTCTTCGACCACATCGAAGCGTTATTAAAAAGTATGACGGGTGGATCGCGGCAAATGTTCTCTGTCGCCCAAAATACTTCCCTCAACATTATACGTTCCGTGCACCAGGTTCAAAGATTTAACACTCACTTAAACTACTTCTAATCTACCATAGTCCATACTCTTAAAGGCGATAGATAAATATATTCGATATTTTGTATATCTGGATAATGTGAATCTGATATTCTAGATAGTTTAAGTCGCTACTACCACCTGACTATCCAATCGCGTTCAAGTTAGTCACGATGACTTAGCTAACCTATCATACATGTGCCGCACTTACGGCATGCGTATACGCCTACATTTCTTCTTCAGTCAAATATTAGTACAAAGACAGGACCTAGACAATTATGACATTTCCGAAAAATTCACGACAGGCATTTACTCTCATCGAATTGCTAGTCGTTATAGCAATAATATCAATTCTCGCAGCGATATTGTTTCCGGTATTTGCATCGGCGCGAGAAAAGGCCAAGGAGTCAACCTGCGTATCGAACGTAAAGCAGATCATGCTCGGCTACCTTCAATATACACAGGACAATGACGAAGTATCGCCAATCGCCTTCGGCCAGACTTACCTCTACGGTTCGTCCACGGCCTATGCGGATTCGCTGCCGGGTTACGGAAACGGTGTCGAAACTGGCATTCAGCAGCAGTTGCAGCCGTATATCAAAAGCCAAAATATCTTTCAGTGCCCGGATGACTATTCGCTGTCGACGGCTCAGGCTAGCGCATTCGCAAGCAAACTTCCTATCGGAACAACGGCAACTTCTGCAGGAATTGTCGGCAATACTGCCGCGCAGATTTGGGGGTCCAGCTATCAGTTCACCCACGAGGCCGAAACTAATCCGTTCCCAAATGCCACGACTACTGGTTACGCAACAAGCTGCGCCTGCGGCTCGATAAGTACAACGAGCATCACGAACCCTAAAACAAATGGAGCAAGCGAATGCGACATAGCTGCGCACAATGAATCCTTGGCCGGATCATATGGAAACGGCTGGCTAGCCTATCAAGCGAACGCCGCCAGCGACGGAACGACCTGGGCTTACGCAACCACATCAGCCGACGCTGGAGCGCCAGGGTTTCAGACGGTCACTGCGGCGGACTACACTCGTCCGGCGGAGACCCGTGTCATGCACGAATGGCAGGTAAACTGGGTTGAATCTCCCGCTGCGCCTTCTAAGCCTGCATATCATCCTCTTGGAGAAGCCGAAGGCTTTGAGGACGGACACTGCAAGTTCGTCATCAAGTACGCCGACTACAACTCTGGCTGCGACGGAGTCGACTTCGCGTGGGATAACGCAGGCAGCTGCAATATTCGGGGTCTTCAGCGAGCCGCAGACTAGTCTGCCCGTTTAGCTCGAACTTTGGCCCGCAGATGAATGACTGCGGGCCATTTTTATGCCTGATTCGCTAAAGTCATCAAGCATGCATTGACAGATGCGCCCGCCACGGGAATGTTTTTATATAAATCTTTCATAAAATTTAACATTGTCTTAATCAGTTGGCGTCATACTATTTGACGTAAGGCTATAGTGTTCAACTGCCTACCTTTATTTGATTTTCCAGTAAGGATGATGACGAATCACATGATTAAACAACACTGCTTCACTCGAAAAGCTTTCACACTGATTGAACTCCTCGTAGTCATAGCCATTATAATTATTCTTGCTGCTATCCTTTTTCCTGTATTTCAGACAGCCAGAGAGAAGGCGCGGCAGTCAACGTGCCTATCGAACATGAAGCAAATTCTAACTGGCATGTTGCAATATACTCAAGACAACGACGAATACATGCCGATTGCATACAGTGCAAAGTATATGTTTGGCCCTGCTGACGATGCCAACAACATACACTCACTTTCGCCGTGTACCGATCAAAGCGGGAACGGTCAAGCGTGCGGCGGAGTTGATGGTCAACCGTCAGGAATACCAGCGGAAATACAGCCTTATTCCAACAATTGGGGAATATATCAGTGCCCAGATGACCACGTGATGGCAACGTCCGCGGAAGTCAGCAACAACGGTGCAAACGCTGTGCTTGGCACATATACTAAAACGACCGCTACAGCAGGTCCGGCGCCAGGCCACTTCAACTTAGTCGGCATGACTTATGCACAAGCTTGGGGAACGACGTACCAGTTTGGGCATCAGAGCTTCAGCAACCCGATCCCGCCAACTGGTTTGAAGACATCGACCGGCTATCTGGAAAACGGTATTTGCGCAACACTCCAGTCCGGTAAGCAGCCGGCGGTACCGGGTAGCGCAAGCTATACGGACTGTGAAGTCATCGCCAGCCCTACAGACACGATTCTCATCAGTGGTTCGAAAGGAACATGGGGCTCCATCAATACCAACGACACCCTAGCCCCTACTGGATACGGTGAGGTTCCTGTATCCGCGTTTACAAGGCCCGCAGATACCAAAATTATTCATGAATGGAACACCAGCTTCGTCGACAAAGCCGTCACGGGAACGACCTACAACTTTCACCCTAACGGAACGACATGCGGATTCATCGATGGGCATGTCCGCTTCTTCATCAAGATTGAAGATTACACAACAGGATGTGACGGTTTAGACTGGGCATGGGACACGCCAGGAAGTTGTAACATAAAAGGCTATCAGAGAACTGCCAGCTGAAAGCCAGCATAAACACATTCAAGTAGCCGCCTCAATTTGAGGTGGCTATTCTGTCGTCTAATTACTATCCGAATCCATAAAGATAACGATCAATGAAAAACACTTCCCTAATATTAACGTCCTTGCTGATTCTTGCCGGTCCGGTTTACTCATCCACAGACGCTCCCATTTCGCCCATTCCCACTTCCAATGCGCTTCTTTCTCAGCCGGCCGATCCGAACAACTTCACGTTTATCTGCACGGGCGACAATCGACCGCCGGCGGCTGACGACCCAGTTATGCCGGTGTGCACTGAGATTTGCCGCGAGATAGGCTTGATCCATCCGAACTTTGTATTCTGGACCGGAGACTGCATCTACGGATACAAAGACACGCCGGATCAAGCAAATTCGCAGTACGATGCCTTTTTAAGTACTGTGTCGCTCTGCGACGTCCCGGTGTTCAATGCAGTTGGTAACCATGAAATCACCGACGATCCAGTGCTGACTCCCATTTACGAAAAGCGAATGGGAAAGCTTTACGGTTCGATGGATTATGGCAACAGTCACTTCATATCGCTCAACACTGACCCCATAATAAACGGTGTGCCAGTTGAAGGCGTCATCGATCCTGGCCAACTCGCCTGGTTGAAATCAGACTTGGCAGCAAACAGCAAATCCGCAAACATATTCGTCTTCATGCATCACTACGTCTTCGGTCCCCCCGACCCGGACGCAATAAACGGATTAGATACCGGCTTTGCCACAATCGCTCAGCGCGATGCACTGCACAAGCTGTTTGTTCAGTACGGGGTTCGTGCAGTTTTCTGCGGTCATGCGCATCTCTACTGGCATGCAAAACACGATGGAGTAGATTACTACATCTCCGGAAATGCGGGAGCTCCGCTCGACGCCGCCCCAGAAGACGGTGGCTACTTTGGCTATTTGACGGTCAATGTAAGCGGATCTTCCGTTAATACCGTCGAACGAAGCGCGGACAGCCTCTATGCGCGGCCTATTTCCGGTGGGGATGGCCTGTCATCGACTGCGATAGTCGATATCGACGCCCCAGACAAAGCAAAGCTGACAATTCAAGGACTTATTGTGAAGATGCCCATCAGCAAAACATATAGTGTCACGGCCAGCGCGACCTACAAAGGAAAGACAAAGTCTGTTGACGCAACTGTACTGGGTGCTGAACCTTCCGATACTCCAGGAGCAGCATTGGTTCGGATTAGTGTCGGCCTGCCGGGAAGTCGAACGACCGTAGTGTCCGTCACGTCGAGCTAATCCAAAGCAGGCGAAAGCGCTATGATCATGCTAACCAAAGTCATCATTTAACATTCTCTTAAAAAGAGTGCGCCATAATTCTGCTCGGTAAAGCTCAATCGCGATCCTTTAATCATCACTTAACCTAATTACACTCGCTCTGGGAAAATCAATGACGTCATCTATTATAAAGTCCATGACACTCACAGTTTCTGTTTTTGCGTTGCTAGGACCGGCAACGGCTGCACTCGCTCCTACCCCAATCCAGCTGTTCGCGTCAGGGGGCGCCTACATAACGAAATCAAACGATAAGCCGGCTGGGGAAGCGCATGTTGTGGACAACACGAATAACGGCGGGGCCAATGACGATTTTGCGGTCTATGACTTTGCTACGCACAGCCAGCTGCTGCCGACGGGTCGGGTAGCGTCAACAATTGCGGTCAGCCTGGAGGCGGATCTGCACGGCAAATATGAACACGCTGGGACCCTGGATTTTTACATTGGGACGCAAACGACTAGTCCGATCGGGAATGCAGATACGGGCGACCATGCGTGGGATTCCTCTCCTTCGGGCGCCAAAGACAATCCCATTCAAGTATTGCCTGTAGAAGGTATTGGCTTAGGTTCTGGACTAGGTATCGGCTCTTACTTCGGAACTCCGGACAAGTTCTACCCCCTGGGACAGGCTCAATGGAGCTCGACTACACCTTTGCAACAGTTTCAGTTTAGCATCCCATACGCGGCGCAGGCATATATCGATAAACAACTGTCGGGAAAGGGAGACATACGTATCTTCATTTCCGATGATTCACACCATGCTGCCGGAGGCGACGCGGAAGTAACGATAACTCCACCGTGGATTACGATCACAACTGTACCTGTGGCTAAATAGGAGGAAATACCTTCTCAGGCTGTAAAAGGCCGTCTTCACCGACACGGGCAAGTGCGAGAAGCAATGAATCGCGCTCCAGCCTGACGAGGTTGCCTGCGGCCATTCTGGTGCCTGTATCGATGCGCTTTCCGTTCAACACATCCGCAGCCTGGGTTTCATCCATTTGAACAGCTTTTAGAAAGTCGACCGCATCGCCGGCTGCAAAAAGGTAATCGTACCAGTTGTCAGTGTGGAGGGCATCCAAGGGGACAGCGGAGTCTATGGTAAATCGCCCGACTGCCATTCGTCGTAACGTAGACATGTGGCCGCCAACCCCAAGTGCAGCCCCAATATCGGCGCACAGCGTTCGTATGTAGGTTCCTTTACCGCATTTCACTCGAAGCGACACCTGGCAGCCTGCCCCAGACGTAAATCCCGTCATCTCAATGGATTCTACGTTGACTACCCTCGGCTCACGCTCAACCGTAATTCCCTTTCGGGCGAGCTCATAGAGTCGCTGCCCCTGATGGTGGACCGCAGATACCATCGGCGGAATCTGGCTGACCGAACCAATGAAGCGCGGTAGGACATTTGCCAGATCTCTTTCGGTGATACCGGAAGGGTCAGTTTCAGAAATGAGAGCTCCCGACGCATCCTCGGTTGTGGTGGCCTGACCTAACCTTAGTACCGCCTCGTATTCCTTGCCCTGTTCGGCGAGAAGATCGGCGAGACGAGTCGCGTGGCCGAGGCAGACCAGGAGAACGCCGGTAGCATCAGGGTCCAGCGTGCCGGCATGGCCAACTCGCTTCTGTGAAGCGATTTTACGAACGCGGTAGACCACATCGTGGCTGGTCATCCCCGCCGGCTTGTTGATATTGATAACCCCGCTCGCCGAGGTCACTTAGGCGCCGATGGCCTGGCGAACCGCCGCGATCAGGGCTTCTTGAGCGGCATGAAGTGGTCCAACAAAGGTACAGCCTGAGGCCATTTTGTGTCCGCCGCCCCCAAATTGCTGAGCGATTTCGGCTACATTCACTGATTCGCAGGAGCGCAGCGATATCCGCACTTTACCTTCTTCCGTTTCACGGAATAAGAGAGCTACGTCAGACCCGCGAACAGAACGGATAAAGTTGATAAATCCCTCCGTCTCCTGATCGTTTGCTCCCTCTTCCACAAAGTCGGAAAAGCTAACGGCAGCGTAGGTGATACGACCGGACGCATCAGAGCCCAATGTAGAAAGGGTACGTCCAAGCAGGCGAGTGGCCCCAAATGTTCGATTGTCGAAGACATGTTCCGAAATCAGAGACGGGGATGCGCCGGCTTCTATAAGCGATGCGGCGGTGCGTAAAGTCCTTGGAGTGACATTCATGAACCGGAACGAACCGGTATCGGTTATTACCCCGGTAAGCAGACAGGTCGCAATATCGGTCGTGATAGGTACTTCGAGATAATTTACCAGGTCATAGACAATTTCAGCCGTTGCCGCTGCGCGGGTGTCAAGTAGGCGAACATCGCCGAACTCTCCCTCACCAACGTGATGGTCGATATCCATCCGTTCCAAGGAGGCGGCAAAGATGGGCATAATCCTTTGGCCCGTTCGTGCTGGATCCCCGCTATCGAGTGCAATCGCTAGGTCGTAAGCAAGAATTGGCGTCTCGCTGAGTATCCGTGAGGAGTTCGGAAGGAACTCGTAAATCTCCGGTACGCCGTCGTGAGACAGCATCGTAATTTTCTTAT
The DNA here is from genome assembly GCA_003134215.1 of Armatimonadota bacterium. Classification (GTDB taxonomy): domain Bacteria; phylum Armatimonadota; class Armatimonadia; order Armatimonadales; family Capsulimonadaceae; genus BOG-944. The sequence continues at coordinate 41,899 of PLAD01000098.1, read as the reverse complement.
CCCTGTACCGATCATTCAGCGCAATGCCCAGCGCTAGCAGTGAACCAAGGGCATCCCCATCAGGATTCACGTGACAGGCGAGTGCTATAGTTTCGGCGCGCTCAAAGGCTTCGATCGCAGATTTGAAGTCTCTGTATGTCAGGCTCACGGGAGTTCCTCGCCTGCCGGATAGAGCTCCGCTTCGCGTTTTGACTCTTCAAGCAATGTAAATATTCTAGCGGCGCGCGCTATGCTGTCATCATATTGGAATGACAATTCCGGTACATTCTTGAACGCTTTGCGAGACCGCAATTCGTTCCTGAGCACACCGGCGGCTCCCTGGAGAGCTGACGTCACATGCTTTTGCGCGTCTTCATCTCCGAGAACACTGACAAAAACGGTGGCATATCGCAGATCAGAACTGACATCCACCCCCGTAATTGAGAGCAAGCCTTCGGACAAACGTGGGTCTCGCATCTCCCGCCTGATTACTTCCGACAGTTCTAACCGAAGCGCTTCTGCAATCCGCGCTTTTCTGGGTGCAGGCATGGGACGCTCCCTTCCTCGGCGCCGTCACTTAGGCGCCGGTCAAAAAATCTCTTGTTCACGATGCAATAGCTCGCACCGATATTCGCTGTCGATCTCTTTGACCACTTTGTCGAAAGTTTCTCCAACGAGGACCGTATTATTGCTGACAACTGCAAAACCTAGCCCTGCACGTCTCCAGATATCGTTTTGATCTACTTCCGCCGCTGAAACGTTGTACTTTCTTCGGATCGAGTCAAGCAGACTTTTGACTACTTGACGCTTATCTTTTAATGAATCAGAATCTGGAATCGCGATTTCAACGAGCAGTGTTCCAACATGCATAGCCAGGTACTAAATTTGAAGATTAGATAGTTCGCTCAACCTTACGCATTTCGTAGGCTTCGATGACATCTTCTTCGACCGGCGTGTAACCGCTGACATAAATACCGCACTCGTAGCCGGTTGCGACTTCGCGGACATCATCCTTCTCGCGGCGAAGCGTATCTACCTTACCCTCAGCAACTAGTTTGCCGGCACGCCGTACTCTGACGAGCGCTCCGCGCGTTACTTTACCGTCGGTTATATAAGAACCGGCAATAATTCCGCCCTGCTTAGGGAGCTTAAACGTCGCACGTACTACTGCAGTACCGAGAGGCGCTTCCTCGAAGATCGGCGCAAGCATTCCCGCCATCGCCTTGCGAACATCGTCAATAAGGTCGTAAATAATTCGATACTCACGAATCTCGACCTTGAGCCGTTCGGCTAACTTTACTGCGCCGGAATCAGCTTTCACATTGAAGCCAAGTATTATCGCGCCTGATGCTGCGGCAAGGTCAACATCGGACTCGCCGATAGGACCAACACCCGTCAATTTAAAGGATACTCTCACCTCAGGATGCTCTATTTTAGCTAGAGATTGTCGGATCGCTTCGACGCTCCCTTGTACATCGCCCTTGATGATAAGATTGAGTTCTTTAACAACTCCGTCGTTGAATTGCTTGAACAACTCTTCCAGAGACACGCGTGAAGAAGTAAGCGAGAGCTTGTCGGAGCGCACCGCTCTCGCGGTCTCATCGGCGCGCGACCGTGCTTCCTTCTCATTTTTGACAACTTCCAAGCGATCGCCCGCAGTGGGCACATCATTTAAGCCCAGAATCTCGACAGGGGTCGAAGGAGTAGCGCGATCGACTCGCACACCACGGTCGTTGTTCATCGCCCGTATTTTGCCATATGCTGAACCAGCCACAATAACATCGCCTGCGCGCAGAGTTCCCTGCTCGACCAGGACGGTGGCAACTGCTCCTCTTCCCTTATCAAGCTGCGCCTCGATGACAATTGCCTGAGCCGGAGCCGTTGGATCTGCTTTTGGTTCAACTTCCAGGTCCGAAACAAGTAAGATCGTCTCTAGCAGCTCGTCAAGCCCTTCCTTTTTTAAGGCCGAAACTTCAACAGTCTGCACGTTACCGCCGTATTTCTCCGGCATGATCTCATGTTCAGACGCGAGCTGAGTAAGGACACGATCCGGATTGGCATCTGGCTTATCAATCTTGTTGATCGCAATGATGATTGGAACGCCGGCAGCCTTCGCATGACTGATAGCCTCCTCAGTTTGGGGCATAATTCCGTCATCCGCCGCCACAACAATAACCACGACGTCGGTGACCTGCGCGCCGCGAGCACGCATCGACGTGAAGGCCGCGTGGCCGGGCGTGTCGAGGAACGTTATCTTTCGCTTCTGTCCAGCGTTGGAAGGATCGTCGATTTCCACTTGATAAGCGCCGATATGCTGGGTAATTCCACCGAACTCACTGTCTACCACCTTGGCATTACGGATGGCATCCAGCAACGTCGTCTTTCCATGGTCGACGTGACCCATAATCGTCACAACAGGCGGCCGACTAACGACTTCTCCGCCGCCCTTGACCCGAGGCTTAACGACCGCCGGAGCAGGCTTCGTTACAACTGGAGTTGCCGCAACGGCAGCGGCAGGGCTAACGATTGTCGCAGCGTAGCCGAAGCTCTTTGCAAGTCGCGTTACTACTTCGGGACTCAACTTCTGATTCAACGCAGCAAGCACACCAAGAGACATCAACTTTCGCTGAATGTCCGCTGGGGCAACCTTCAGCAGTTCGGCAAACTCTTTAAGGGTAACAACAGGAGGAATCTCAACTGGCTTGTATACTTTTTCTTCTTTTTTCTCGTCACTCACAGTAACCATACGTTTCCTTTTTAAGCTTGGATGTCAGCCGGATCAACCCTGATACCGGCGCGGCACGCATCGCCGCTGGATCGATCTCAAGCCCCTTTACATTTCCATCGATTAGTCAAAGACTGGTGAATTGACCATCGACCGCCCTACATATCTACCAACACTTCCTGAGGGACAGTTGAGTCAGCAGACCCACTCTTATCCCGGTCCAACTTCTCAGTAGCCGCTGTAATCAATTTTTCGAACAAGTCCGATTCAATGGACGATGCCGAAACTGCCAGCGCCCGCTCGAAGCGTTTCTGCTTCTGAGCCAGAGCGATACATGTCTCCGCAGCGCAAACATATGCCCCGCGCCCGGACAGCTTTCCCGTCGGATCAGCAACTACAATTCCACCTGATTTCTCCGGCTGGCGAACCACCCGCAACAACGTCCGTTTTTCTGAGGTTTGCCTGCATACGATACACGATCGTATCGGCACATGTTTTGGCCGCCTCACCGCCATAATAATCTAGTCTTCCTCATCGAAATCGCGCAGCATGTCCGCCGTAATTGTAATATCCTCGGCATACGAAACAGCATCGTCGACTTCCTCTTCCTGCGCTAGCGGAACAACCGCCTGCTTTGCCGGCTCACGCACATCTGGGCGTTCGGCTACTGCAGCCTGACGATATCCGGTATCAGGCGCTGGACCGGATGCCCCAACTTCCGACTCCGCCTTGTCGAACGCGGCGCGGACCACCTGCGACTCAGAACGGATATCGATCCGCCAGCCCGTGAGCCTCGCCGCGAGACGAACATTTTGTCCGCTTTTTCCAATGGCTAGCGAAAGCTGATTGTCAGGGACAACAACGAAGCAAGATTTCTTGTCTTCGTAAACCGTCACAGAAGCAGACTTAGCCGGCGAGAGAGATTCAGCAACGAACTGCTTGATATCGCCATTCCATCGAATGATATCTATTCGCTCATCGTAGAGCTCGCTAACTACTGCTTGTACCCGGCCGCCGCGGTGACCGACACATGCACCCACAGGATCGATTTTTTCGTCTGACGCGTAAACCGCAATCTTCGACCTGGAGCCGGCTTCCCTTGCGACACTTTTAATCTCGACAGTGCCGTCATGGATCTCAGGAACTTCCAGTTCGAACAGCCGGCGAATCAGGCTTGGATGACTCCTCGAAACGATGACTTTCGCGCCTAATTCCGGCTTTTGAACATCCAGTAAGTATACCTTAATACGGTCATTGAACCGATAAGGTTCGCCCGGAACCTGCTCTTTGGGCGGGAGAACCGCCTCAAGCTTCGCGCCGATATTGATATAGACACTATCGCCTTCTCGGCGCTGAACAATGCCATTGAATACTTCGCCCACCTTGGCGCTGTACTCGTCGTACACTCTCCGACGCTCCGTTTCGCGAACGTCCTGCATCATTACCTGACGTGCAGTTTGGGCTGCGATGCGTCCGAAACTATCGGGACTAACTGGGTAGACAACATAATCGCCCAGTACGGCGTCAGCTTTTTTCTCACGAGCATTGACGAGACTAACCTCGGCATGTCCATTGGTCACGTGTTCAACAACAAGCTTTTCTGCGGTGACCTTAAATTGAGAGGCAGATTTGCTGACATCGATGCTAACGACAACATTGCCGGATACAGCATAGTTCTTCTTGTACGCCTTTGCGATCGCCATCTCGAGAGTCGAAACCAAAGTTTCGAAAGGAATTTCTTTCTCCTTCTCGATCTGGCGCAATGCTGCAATAAAGTCGCCGTTCATTCAATTTCTCCCGTGCTCCCCGGCGTTGCCCCGCAACGCCGTCATATTTCGAAAAAACAAGAGGGTTGCTCACAAGAACAAAGAAAGAGCGGGCATACACCCGCTCTTTCACACGCAACCCGTGTATAAAGCTGTATTAGTATAGCATATTACGATCAATTTCGCAAGAAAGTGGCAGTGTATGAGGCCTCTGACGGAGGTGCTGCAGACATCGTAAGTGAACCTATACTCGCGCAAAAAAGATAGGTGGGCGCATAATTTTCAATTGATCAGAGGTGTTACAAATGTCGGATCTATGGATACTGGCCGGCCAGTCGAATATGGAAGGATACGGCAAAATGCGAGATGTCGAAAGCCCTTCGCCGAATATCCGAAGCTTCGCCCATGGGGACTGCTGGAAGATTGCGGAAGAGCAGCTCCATTGGCTTCCAGATGCATTAGATGACGTGCATCATCCAGGAATCGTCGATGAGGCGCTGGAAAAAGCGCGGAGCAAGTATCGACTCGAGCGGAAGACCGGATCCGGGCTCGGACTGACCTTTGCGAAGGCGGTAAGTGAGCGCGTCGGAATCGATATCGATCTGTTGCCAGTTGCCCAAGGAGGGACTACGATGTCCCAATGGAGTTCAGAACTGAAGCACCTCGGCGGCCGTTCGCTCTTCGGTGCAATGCTGCGACGAACTCGCCTCGCACTAGATTCAGGCGGCGAAATTCGCCTCCGCGGCCTTCTGTGGTACCAGGGGGAAAGCGATGCGAATCCGGAGTTTTCTCCCTACTATCTCGATAAAATGGTCAAATTCATCGACGATGTACGGGCCGAACTTTCGTACCCGCAACTGCCGTTCTTCCTCGTCCAATTAGGGTGCTGGAATAATGACATGCTTGGAGGCGATCCTTTCTCGATTTCGTGGGATACCGTTCGCAATGCGCAAAGGATGATCCCCGATATCGTTCCGCATACGGCCGTCGTCCCAGCGATAGATTTAGAATTGGAAGACGGAATTCACATCGGCACCGAGGGCCTTAAAAGGCTTGGCAGACGGCTGGCCAACGTCGCAGTCAATCGAGTATACGGCCGCCAAGCTCCAACAGGACCCAAGCTGAAATCGGTGACAAAAGGAGACGGTTTTATCCGAGTGTCCTACGACGGTGTCTCACGCATGCTCATTACTCCCGACCCCGCAGGACGAGTGTCCGGCTACTCCCTGTCCTTCGGCGATAACATGCCCACGACAAACCCGATTTACCGCAGCTACGTTGATCCAGAAAACCCCTCCGACGTATTGTTGTTTGTCGAACAGCCAATCACATCCGACCTCAAACTTTACTACGGAGAGGGAGTATTCCCTTTCTGCCAGCTCGCCGATGCGTCGGACATGGCAGCAGTCGCCTTTGGTCCAGTTGATATTCACTAACTCAACTTTAACTCCAAGCTATTTGGTTTGCGACATCGAAGAGAGCAGGGATGGCAGGAGTCTTTGCACCACCGGGTCGCTTGGATTTAACTGCGCGGCACGTTCGAGCGGCGCGAGCGCTTCATCACGATGGTCTGTTAAGTAGAGTAGAACGCCCAGGTAGCGCCAGAGCTGCCAGTTCCGGGGACAGTGCTCAACGCCTTGATTGAAAGTCGCGAGCGCTGCAGGATAGTTGTGCGTTCGAACATAATACGTGCCAAGCCATTCGCTTGACAGAGAGTCGGCGGGATCGAGCGCTAATGCTGCTTGCATACAGGAAACTGCATCAGAATTTCGATTTTCTTGGGCAAGGACGTCACCAAGATTGCGATAGGCGGCGGCGCTAGGCGAAAGTGCGATTTCTTGCTTAAACTCGGTTTCGGCTTGCGGCAGACGGCCAAGTTCGACTTCTAGGATTCCCAGATTGTCACGGTAGTGAGTGTGCAAAGGAGCAAGTGTCACTGCTCTCTCGTAATGATAGAGCGCGGCTTCTTTCGATCCTCTATCCTCCAACGCCTTCGCCAGGTTATTTTCTGCAAGGGCACTTTGAGGATTTACACTCAAGGCATGCACGCACAACGTCTCGCTACCGCGCCAAACCAAAGTTTGTTTGTAACTAATGCCGCCCAGCAGCCCCAAAACACAAGTGAACACGATGTAAGCGGTGGTAATTCGCTCATTTGAAATCGATGTGAGCGCGTACGAAATTATCAACGCGGCTCCTACCATCGGCATATAAAAATACCGATCCGCAGTTGTCGAAAAAGATTGAAAGTCAAATGGGACCAGTCCGAGTACGGGCAGCAGTCCCACAATGATTACGAACAAACCAAATCCAATGTAGGGCCTGCGGCGGCGTTCAATAAAGGCAAGGACGCAGAGTGCAACAGGGACGAGCCAGCTGATATACGCCCACCACTGCTCCATCAGCCACGCAGGCGTCCGTCCGTAATCAATGCACAAATGCAGCGGACAAAAGAGTTTCCAGAGATAAAAGGTCAATGTATCCCCGGCGACGAACGGCCGAAGCCAAATTGAAACGGGAAACGGCGCATTGATATCCTGTTCGCGGAAGGTAACAGCCGTCGGCAAAAGTCCAACACCGACAAAGCATGCGGTCTCTTTGAGCGCAGTTGTCAATGGCCTGCCGCATTCCCAAATGCCAATCGCGAAGATTAGTCCGCCGATGATCACGGAGGACGGCTTGGCAAGCATCGCGAGAAGCGCTGACAGCAAACTAAGGGCGAAATAAACAGCGGTGGATGTTCGAACGGCCTTGCTGGTGGCGTCGACATACTCCAGATAGAAGTGCAGCGACAAAAGAGTAAAGAACGCAGCCAGCAAGCCGCGAAGCTCGGATATCCACGCGACACTTTCAACCTGAAGAGGATGAAGTGCGAATAGCAGTGCACCAGCACAAGAGGGCAGATCACTTTTAGTTAAACGACGCAAAAGAAGAAAGACGAGGGCGGTATTAGTGATATGGAGAACTAAATTAGCTGTGTGAAAAACACCAGGATTGAGCGCAGAACCGGTGCCAGTCAATTCATGGGACGCGGTGAGATGGTGCGCAGCCAAGCTTAGGAGTCCGAAGGCAGTGTAACTTACCGGAATGTATAGTCCCTCGTAGGGATAACGCCAGAAATGAGCAATGTCGTGGATGCTGTTGTGGTTCAGGAAGGGATTCTGGTACACGTGAAGTTCGTCATCCCAATTGACGAAATCGAATCCGATAACCTTTCGGAAGATAAAATAAGTTACCGTTGCCAGAACCGCAAATGCGGCTAAGATCGATTGGCGGGAGTCGAGGTTCTCCCACATTGTTTTGGTGCCGGGCGAACAGCTGCCGGCTGTGCGCGTTGCGCCCGCTCCCCTGTGATCCTGCTCAACAATAGTTCCAGGCTTACGATTTGTTCTGCCCTTTCCGGCACGCCGTCCAGCCATAATCCACCCCGCTTTTGGACGGTCAATTATAACTTATTCCTAGGCCGATTCGAAAGCGGTCCAGCAGTGAACGCGTGAGCTATAGATGTCAGCGGGACGCCCTGTCTACAACGATTTTCGAAGGCCCAAAAAAGAGGAATACGACCTGGGCTGCAATTACTTCGGCGGCGCTAGATAGTTGCCGTAACCAATAACTACTGTCGCCCCGACCAGCATAAATAGGCCCAACGCGATATAGATATGAGTACGCCTGCTGGTGCCGCTCCACTCATGCAGAGCTATTCCCCATAGCGTGCTAAAGATGATAATGCTGGCCATATGCAGCGTGAAGTTAGAGAAGTCGAAATCTTTGCCAAGTTTTGCCTGACCCATTGTATAGAAGAAGAACTGGAGATACCAGGTAACGCCGGCCAAAGCGCAGAAGGCATAATTGATCCACAGTTGCACCGATTTCTGTTCGGCTTCGGCGGGCGCTGGAGCAGTTGCGACATTTGAATCTAGTGCTGAGTCAAGGCTCATTGCCGCGGCAACCTGATTGGTTGCACCATGGAGCGATCCTGTATCGTCGGGTACAGCGAGATATTCGCCTCCTGTCCTATTACGTACGTTCAGAAACAGGCACCACAGAGAATTTGTTGTAAAGCCGCCGAGTAAAATGACAATCAGCAATGGAAGGCCGTCCCAGATATCCGACCGCCCTGCGGCTACCAGAACTTTCTGCGCCTCAGCCGTGATCGGCTTACCTGCATCCAGTCCGAATGCCATACAAGAACTCATAATTCCGGAGAACATCGCGATCAGCATGCCCTTACCGAAGTTGAACTCCTTCGTCGACTCCTTTTTCTTTTGGTCTGACAGCTCACTCTCTTTCGACATCCCAGCGAGCCCGCTGACAGCAATGCCGATGACGGTCACGCCGACTCCTATCAAAATCACCTTGCCGGACGTCAGGTCAACTACGCCGCTAACAAAGGTGCCGTGAAAGATCGGCGGAACCAGGGTGCCGAACACAGTGCAAAATCCGAGTGCCACAGCCATACCCAGTGCGATACCAAGGTATCGCATGGTTAATCCGAAAGTAAGACCACCGACACCCCACAAAGCTCCGAAGACGAAAGCTTCAGTGAGCACTGAAGGTGATGCAGAACGGACAATCTCCCACGCTCCGGGTACCAAAAGCAGCGCGAAGATGGAAGGCGCTAGTATCCAGCTGAAAATCCCGCCCGCAAGCCAGTAAGTTTCCCATGACCACCGCCTAACGTGACGATATGGAATGTAGAAGCTCGCGGCGGCAAATCCACCGATCCAGTGAAAAATCAATCCAAGCAATGGACTAGCAGTCGACATATATGATCCCTCGCCCACTTTGGCGGATATTGCTAATTGGGACGAAACTACGGTCATCCCAATTCGATTATATCGTGTGAATCATCATTCTAACGATTAGACCGTTGCTTGCAAATAGAGCAATTGGCACGGCGCATGTACATTTTGACAATAGCCGCTAACTAGTTTTCAATCAGGCTAATGATTAATGAGAGAATTTCAATGCAAAGTCACGCCCGTTGGTTGCATCGATCAGATTGGCGGCGATATGGAGGTTACAGCCGAGGACTTTGAGTTGGTACGATAATCACTGGGCGAAACGCCGACCTTACTCTTGAAAATCCGAGAGAAGTAATAGGCAGACTCGAAACCACATCGTGTGCCTATCTCGGTGATCGGCAGTGCACTTCCGCGCAAAAACTCACAGGCGCGAACAATCCTGATTTGGAGTTGATATTCGCCCGGAGAGATCCCTGCTACTGTGCGGAAGGTCTTACGAAACCAGGAGTATCCGAGGTTCAACTCTTTGGCGACATCCTCCATGTATACAGGCTGATCAATCCTTTCGATGATTAATGTCTTTGCCTTTTTGATAACCTGAAGCGTGTCTAATGTTCCCAGGTTTTCGCGTAATCCCGATGTGGCAGCGAGTGCGAGAATTAACTCGATCCTTGCTTTAACAATGCTCTGATAACCCGGGGCTTCTCAAGACAACTCCTCTTCAATACGAACAAACTCCCGTTCCAACATATGGGTGATGTCCGTTCGAAAGACTGGAGAATCAAGCGTAATGCCCAGTTCGTCAATGATCGATGGGACTCGTCGCCCCTGAAAGGCAACCCAGTGCTCGTCCCAGCCACTAATTTCATCAGGAGAATAGCGATGCCATTCTCCTGGAAAGAGCATGAAAAGATCACCAGACACAATATTGCGGGAACCGGCAGAAGTAGATTCAAGAATGCCGCCCCCTCGCGTTATGTAGACCAGTTGATATTCGGTCAGGACTCGCCCGGCCGTCCAACTGAAAAAGTGATGCTGCGGATGATCTGAGGGCGGATAGCGCTCGTGAGCGGGAACGACGGTCGTGCCGCCGCCCAGGACATAAAGGTTTCTCGACTTTATCTCTTGCGTGATAGTAAGATAGTGGAACGTGTGCTTAACGACCATAACGGCAAATCAAAAAATACTGATTCTGNNACTGCTTGGACCCTATTCGGCCATTATACTAGTTACGATTGCATTTATCCCAAAGTCAGGAAATGTAAATTTCAAGTTTGAGGATGACGACCCGTCCGAGCGGAATGTCACGAAAGATCACCATGAGCAAAGATCAACTATTTACACTGCTTAACGAATTCAAGATAGAGACTCCTTCCTGGGGCTATGCCGACACTGGAACACGGTTCGGCAAATTCCTGCAAGATGCCGCCGCGTCGACGATCGAGGAAAAGCTTGCCGATGCAGGGCAGGTCAATGCCTTTACCGGATGCTGTCCCACGGTAGCGGTCCACGTCCTTTGGGATTTTAAGCCAGGAGTTAATGCCGCTGAGGTTGGGGAACTTGCACGAAAATTCGGAGTCCAAATCGGCTCTATCAATCCGAATCTCTTTCAAAATCAGATTTATAAGTTTGGTTCTGCCTGCAGCAGCGACTCCTCAGCGCGGTCGGAGGCAGACAGCCATGTTATTGACTCCATCGAAATCGCAAAGCAGTCAGGCTCAAAGCTCGTTTCACTCTGGATGGCCGATGGAACCAACTACCCTGGCCAGGACGATATCGTCGCCCGCAAACATCGCCTGGAGATGGCTCTCAAAACCTGGCATGACGCTCTTAATAAAGATATGACGCTCCTGGTCGAATACAAGCCATTCGAGCCGGCCTTCTATGCCACAGACATCGCTGATTGGGGAATGGCCTACCTTTACGCAAAGAAAGCGGGACAGCAGGCCAAGGTTCTCGTCGATACCGGTCACCACTTGCAGGCTACGAACATAGAGCAGATCGTCGCATGGCTTATCGATGAGAACATGCTGGGCGGATTTCACTTCAACGACAGGAAATACGCGGACGATGATTTGACGCTCGGAAGCATCGACCCGTACGCCGTGTTTCGAATCTTCCACGAGATCCGCACAGCCGCTGAATGGAGAGGCCATGATGTCGCTTCCATCGCATACATGATCGACCAGTCGCACAATCTCAAGCCAAAAATCGAAGCGATGATCCAAACTGTGACGACTGCGCAGGAACTCTACCTGAAGGCCTGCCTTGTCGACCGCGAGAAATTGAGTGCCGCCCAAAAGGCTCGTAATATCGTTGATGCTGAAGAGTGTCTCAAGAAGGCATTCTATACCGACGTTCAGCCGCTGCTCTCCGAATGGAGGCAATCACGCGAACTCGCGCCAGACCCGTTGCAAGCCTACCGGACCAGCGGGTACATCGAGGAAATTACGGAAGTACGACGAAAGAAAAAAGGCAATGCCGCCGGCTCATCTTATGCCTAACAAGCGAAATAGTCGGGAAAAAAAACGACCCGGAGCTTGAGCCGGGTCGTTTTTAAGGCTGTGACCAAGCCACAGTTTATTTGGCTTCAGTCAGCCCCGGAAGGACTGACCGCAGACGTTCGGCCCAGCTGCTTGCCAAATCCGTGGTAGATGTCGAATTGACTCTGGCAGTTTCCGTATCGGCGGTAAAGAGTAGTTGCCCCTTGACAAGGACTACGGCATCAGAACCGGACTGCGCAGTGGTTATTTCGTCGGGCGTAATAGGCCCCTCTCCGAGCAAAAGATTCAATCTCGCTTGAATGGCTGAAGCCCGTTCGTCAGGCGTATAACCGGCAGCGCCAACCCTGACTCGCATGATCGGCGTTCCACCAAGAAAGACGGCATTCGCAGTCGAAGGACCTCCGAAATACAGCGGCGAACCGGCGCGGTCGACTTGCTGGTTATCCGAATTGGTTGTTATCCCCGTTCCGTGATACTGGGGCCCGCTAGAACTATACTGTGCAATAGCCGGATCTATCGAATAGAAAAATCCAGCGCAAAAAATCGCTGAAACAAGTAGCAACCGAGCTCTCATTGTAATATCCTCCTCGTTGTCGCTCACAAGTATATCTACCCAAGATAGCAGGCATTCGAACAAAGCAAAGTGGTTCGACAGAATCGCGTTTGACAACACCTGCTTGTCAAGGTTACAATACCGGCAGCTGACTCCCACAAATTTCACGTGCACCTCAAGAGATTACAACTCACTGGATTTAAGACGTTTGCCGATCGAACGGAGATACTTTTTTCTCCAGGCGTGACTGCTATTGTCGGACCGAACGGCTCCGGGAAATCAAACATAGCAGATGCTGTCCTGTGGGCGCTCGGCGAACAAAAAGCCAGCGCTGTCCGCGGCGTACGCAATCAAGACGTCATTTTCAACGGTAGTGCCAAAAGAAAACAAACCGGCCTCGCTGAAGTTTCGCTTACTGTCGACAACTCCGACGGTATCCTGCCTCTAGCTTTTGACGAAGTAACTGTAACACGCCGCGCGCTTCGGTCGGGCGATTCGGAATACTACATTAACAAATCCGCTTGCCGACTTAAGGATATTTACGAGCTGTTCCTCGACACTGGAGTCGGACGTGAAGCGTATGCATTGGTCAACCAGAGCGAAATAGATGCAGTACTGACAGCCGCTCCGGAGTCGCGCCGAGGTCTATTCGAAGAAGCCGCGGGCATTAAAAAGTATCGGGTCAAAAAACGTGAAGCAATCCGTAAACTTGAAGCGACCGAGCTCAATCTCAGCCGCATTACCGATATCATAGGCGAAATTGAAGGACAGCTTGCACCTCTCCATGTGCAGGCGCAGCTTGCCCGCCGTTACCTTGACCTCAAAGATCAGTTGACACGAGTCGAAGAAGATTACCTGATTCACGAACTCCGCAGCGCCGATCAGTTGTGGCAAGCAGCGCGACAGGGGCGGGAGATTGATGAAGCTCTTGCGAAAGGGATCGCCGATCGCTTGGCAATCAATGAAGCAGCGTACTCCGAATTAGCTGCCGAAGCCTCCGATGCCGACATAGAGCTTGAGAGCTTTAGAGGGAGTCACCAAGAGCTCAGATCCAAAAATGAACGACAGCATAACGAATGTCGACTATCTGAAGAACGCGTGAAAGCCCTGGAAGTACAGGCGCAGTTGCATCAGCGTGAACTCGACGAGCTTTTACCGCGGCTACAGAGCGCAATATTACATGCCGCATCGCTGGACACGGAAGCTCAGCAGACTGGCCGGCAGTCAGGTGACCGACAAAAAACCCAGACTGACAGTGAGGATCGACTTCGCCGTCTGAATGAACAGATCGGAGCGCTGCAAACAACTGCAGAACGACGGCGGCGAGAAGCAGAGCAGCTTGCTAGGCGGCGAGCATCGGAAGAAGGCGAATATGCACGCGCCGAAGCTCGACTTTCCGAGGCCATACTCAGCGCGTCGACGCTCAAAGAAGAACGGGACCGGCTTTTAGCTGAAAGCATAGCCGCAAGCGCTGCGGTCATAGCCGCGGAAGCCGCCAAAGTGTCGTCGGAAGCGGAACTTGCTTTGTCGGTTGAAAACACAGCACAGCTGCGCGAAGCGAAGGCGGCGGCGCAGGAAACCCTGGCACAAGCACGCCTCGATCATGAATCAGTCCGCGGCGAAGGCCTTTCTGTCTCGGTCCGGTTGCGCTCACTACGTGACCTGGAAGATTCTCAGGAAGGCTACTTCGCTGGAGTTAAATCTGTCCTCTCTGCAAACAGAAACGGACGCCTCAACGGAAGGTATTTGGTAGTCGCAGACGCTTTTTCGGCGCCGGAACACCTGGTCGTTGCACTTGACACCGCCTTCGGCTCATCATTGCAGGATATCATCACCGATGTCGAACAAGAAGCGAAGTCGGCTATCGAATATCTCAAGGCAGGCTCATATGGCCGCGCAACATTTCTGCCGCTCCAGCGGATGCGTCCGAACCGATTCGAAATGCGACTGCCTTCCGCGCGATCGGCGAGAGGCTTTCTCGGAGCAGCGATTGACCTCATTCGTTTCGACAGTGACGTACGCCCAGCCCTTGAAGCTTTAATTGGCCGCGTACTGATCTGCGAAACTCTGAACGATGCCCTGGAGCTTTCTAACAATTCATCGGGTTGGTCGCGTATCGTCACTATCGCCGGAGAGGTAATCGTCCCTTCCGGTGCGATCACCGGCGGTTCGCACCAGCGGCGCGGAAGCTCTTTGCTGGAGCGAAAGTCGGAAATCGCACGTCTGACCTCTCAACTGGACGATCAGAAAAAAGCCGAAGCAATGTATGCCGAGCGTGTAGCCGAGCGCACGACAGGATTTGCCCTCGCCGAGGCCGAAATGCTTGTAGCAAGCGAGCAGTTTGCAGAGCTGCGCCTTCGCTCATCGTCTGCGCAACAGGTGCTGGAGCGCGCAAAACGGGATCTACAGTCCGCATCGGATCGGGAAGCGGCACACGCGCGACGCCAACAAACGGCGCAGGAGACGGTGCGTCTCGCCGACGAGCGATTAAACACATGCCGGCAGATTCTTGCTACCATGGATGATCAGCCATCGTTATTGACCACGGATGCTGATGCGGAACTTTTGCAGGGTCTGATCGCTCAACGCGAAGCTATATCTTCTCAAATAACTCTAGAGCGGATCAATCGGGCGGCGCTTGATGAGAAGACCTCAGGTATCCTCCGTGCCCTCCGTCTAGCACGAACAGACGTCGAACAGCTGCAGTCGCAGCAGGCACGCCGATTATCACAAATACAACAGCTTGCAAAAGACCGCGGCGCCCTGATTGGACAGATCGAGTCGTTGCAGGCCGCAATTGGCGACAGCGATGCTGCTTTGACAAAGGCAAATGAACACCTTGCGAGTCTGCAGCAAAAGCGCCAGTCCCTTGCCGGAAGAGCATCGACGGCCGCAACTTTAATCCGTGAGCAGCAAAACAAACGTGCGGATGCTATTGCCGGAGCTCGGAAGAACGAACTCGCCGAAGCGCGGTACGAAATCATGCGCCAGCAGGCAGCAATAAAGCTTCTCGAAGAATACGATGTAACTGCTGAAGCAGCTTTAGCGCTGGAAAAAGGCCCTGAGGTCACTGCAGACGGCCCAAAGGAAGTCGCCCGCCTGCGGCGTGAACTTCGAACGCTCGGCGATGTCAATGTGGGAGCTGTCGAAGAATTCGATCGGCTTTCGGAGCGCTTTGCCTACATGGCTGCGCAAAAGAACGATGCGCAGTTAGCAAAAGAAAAGATCTATGAAGCCATACGCGAAATCGACGAAAGTACACGTGATGTCTTTATGCGAACTTATTACGCTGTTGAAGCAGCTTTTCAAGCTGTATTCCAAAGGCTGTTCAACGGTGGTTCGGCCCAGCTCAAGCTGACAGATCCGAATGACCTGCTGGAAACAGGCATTGAAATATTCGTCCAACTGCCAGGCAAGAAGCAGCAAAACCTGCAGTTACTATCCGGCGGAGAGCGCGCGCTGACCGCAGTGGCGCTCCTGTTTGCCTTTTTGAAGGTGCGCCCTGCCCCATTTTGCTTACTTGATGAAGTCGACGCCCCCCTGGATGGCGCCAATATCGAACGGTTTGCCGACCTACTTCGAGATTTCGGCAAGGATACTCAGTTCCTGGTCATTACTCATAACCCGGCAACAATGGAGGCTGCGCATGTGTGGTACGGAGTCACCATGCAGGAGCCGGGGATCTCTCGCGTTCTTTCTCTGCAAGTTCCAGAGCCTCTTGCCAAGGTCTCAGAGATCCGTGAAACATCACGTAACTAACTGAATCCAGCTTAACTAGTTAACGACCTGGACATAACCGCGGCGCTTATAAAACATCGAGTCCGAACTGAAACGCCGCGATGAGCAGACTTCGAGAAAAAATTCACAAATGAAACTGTGCCTCCTTGACTTTGAAAGCGGCGCGAACGTATAATTGATTCGTCATGTCCTCCAAATGGGGGATGTTTTTTCTAATATCTCGGATCGCAGTCAGGCATTCGGGAAGTAGTTTTATGCTTACAGTCAGCTTAATTTACACACTTGGTATAGGGGTTCTCCTGGGAGTTTTCATCCTGGGTTTCTTCGTCTGGGGACTGAACACGGGAGCTTTTGACCACTCCGAAGACGCCAAATATATCCTCTTTCGGGATGATGACGACGACGATTAACTTTATCGTCGATTAGAAACGACATGCGATTTAGAACGAGGCAGTTACCATGGCAATAGATTTCGACAAAGAAAAACAAGAGCTGACGCGGAGAAACTTCTTTTCCCTTACCGCATGGGGAATTTACGGTGTTGGGCTCCTCGGTGGACTGGCTCTTTGTGGAAAATTTTTCGTGCCGAACGTAAAATATGGTCCTGCATCGAAATTCAGCATCGGCTTAGCATCAAACTTTCCTGACGGAGCTGTCCAAAATATTCAGGACCAAAAAGTTTCTATCATCAGACATGGCCAGAACATCGGCGCCATCTCGGAAGTATGTCAGCACCTCGGATGTACAGTTGCAGCGTCATCCACCGGATACGACTGTCCTTGTCACGGATCGAAGTACGATGCAATGGGAAATGTCACTCACGGCCCGGCTCAGATCGGGCTGTTCTGGTTTGGGATATCCCAGCTTCCCAGCGGTGAGCTTCAGGTCGATAAAGGAAACATCGTCCCGATTGGAACATATTACGTCGTAAAGTCTTAGAAAAGAGATTCCTGCGCGCAATTATGGATAGCCGCGCAGCGTCAAAACAAAAATGAGTGTTCAAACCCAAAAGCCCAGCGACCTTACTCCGCGGCAGGAACCTGCAATCAGCCCCCTGCAAAAATTGAATCGAGCTATTTATCGGCAGGCGCCTGAAGTATTCGATAGTATAAAACTGCTTCCTTATAACGTCTACAAGTCTATTTATCGTACAACGGCTTTTCCGAAGACTGAGCGAGAGCGTTCGGAGGCTTTCTTCAACTCTTTCCTGCTCCATATTCAGCCCGCCAAAATCGAAAAGCATGCGTTGCGGTTCACGTATACGTTTGGACTCGGTTTGCTTTCAACTTATTTGTTCCTGCTCTTGACACTCACCGGCATCTTATTGATGTTCTTCTATGTACCGGCAACCGATCAAGCTTACTTCCGAATGCTCGACCTGCGCTCTTCCGTTTCGTTCGGAGGGATTATGCGCGGCATGCACTTCTGGAGCGCCAATGCGATGATCGGGGCTGTCTTTTTCCATATGTGCCGGGTTTTTTATACCGGCGCTTATAAGCCGCCGCGCGAGTTGAACTGGGTCGTTGGCGTCATACTATTCGTCCTGACCCTTGTTATGGGCTTTACCGGATATTTGTTGCCGTGGGACCAACTTGCGTTCTGGGCGATCACAGTGGGTGCAAACATTGCCGGAAAGGCCGATTACATCTCCACTTCACTTACCGGCCTTGGTCTTCCTGACCTCCACTTCGGCTTGTTTACCAAGAATATGCTTCTGGGCGGTGACGTTGTTGGTCAGGAAGCACTGTTGCGCTTCTACGTCCTCCATGTTGCTCTACTGCCGGTCATCTTGTTCTCGCTTATCGTGTGGCACTTTTGGTTGATCCGCAAGACTGGCGGCATATCGTCGCCCAAGGAATCTCCGGAGTAGTTTTTAATAACGGATTAGGAAGTATCAGGATATGGCAAAAAGAGTACGCGAAGAAGAGATTTTCCCCCGAAATCCAAACAAGACATACGGTCTTATGGAAATTGTCAAAGGATCTTCGCCGCGTGTGGACAGAGGTCCTGACGATATGGTGTCGTCTTGGCCGCACCTACTTATCCGCGAAGCAATCTTGTTTGCGGCGTGTTTCGTGATCGTTCTCGCTCTTGCACTGTGGGCCCCGCCCCCGCTGGAGAAGCCGGCAGACCCGACGAAGCCCCCTAATCCCGCGAAAGCTCCGTGGTACTTTTTGGGGCTGCAGGAGCTTGTCTCGTATGACGCGTTCTGGGGCGGACTTGGAATTCCCGGCATTGTGATTATCGGTCTGATGTTCATCCCTTACCTTGATCGACATCACAGCGGTATCGGCCGATGGTTCGCGAAAAGCCGATCGACCGCATGCTGGGCCTTTACACTTATTTTCGTAGTTCCGAGCATCATCCTGATCATCATCGGAACATACTTCCGCGGGCCGAACTGGGGCTTCTATCCTCCCTGGAACATGCCCGTCGAGCCGCCGATCATTCTGCATTCGATATTTGGCGGAATGGGGCTTTAGAGTATGATGTTTCGCCGGAATACCCCGCGAAACTGGTTGGTTCAAATCGTAGTCATCATTTAGGTTAAGCGGCTGGGTGCAAGAAGCGCCACTAATTGTCGTTTAGAACAGGTTTCGTCTTTCATGTCAATTGTCACCAAATTTATTTTGTGGAGCACAGTTTTAGTGGTATTAGTGCTCTTTGCTACGTTCAAATCCGTTTGGAACAACCAGAACAGCGACAAGCAAGACTACATCTATTGGCAAAACGCATATCATTCGATGGCTGCGGACATTGCGACAGACCCGATACTGAAAGATAAGACTAGAAACACACCCCCCGACATCAGTCAGGTTACTGTTTTACAGTTCTCATACATCGAAACCGACGGAACGGCGCAGCAACGAGTTGACCGCTGCGAAGCCTGTCACGCCGGACTTGAAAACCCGCAGATGACAGCGGAGAACATCATCCGCGAAGTCGATAAAGTGAGCGTATCTGCAGCGCAGGTTCCGTCCTATCTTGAAAACCACCCGGCAACCCGCGATATCGTCTTTACACTTGGAGCCCATCCGGGCAAAACGCCGGGATTTGCAAAGGGCGGCTTAAACTGGGCCGTCGCGACCAGCACCAATGCTGATCCATCGACTGAAAATCAGGAACTTGAGTATCAGAACATCGCCGCGAAGCACCCGTTTGCAACATATGGATGCACCACCTGCCACTACGGCTCAGGCCGCGAGTTGGTTCAAGATAAAGCTCACGGACAGGCCGAATACTGGCTTCAGCCCCTAATGCCGTCGAAATACCTCGATGCCGCCTGCGCACAGTGCCACGAAACCTACAACGGCCCTGCCATTAGCGCCCAGGCAGCTTTCAACACCGTTACATCGAAATTGACCGACCAGTACACTAAAGATAAGCAAGCGACTACTGACCCGGTAAAGCTTGCCGCAATTGATGCAGCGTATAAGGCGCAGTACGCAGTCATAGAAGCAAAATTCCAGTCGCAAATTACAACACTTACGGCAAATGACCCGGCCGCACCGAAACTTTCGCTTACCAGCTACGCCGACAGTGTTCCTGGCCTCCCAAACAACGATGACACACGAATTTTCGCATCTACCTACCTTCCGGAAATGACCGAAATACAGCGTGGTCAACAGCTATTCCGCGAAAACGCATGCTGGGGCTGCCACAAAGTCGACGGTTTCTCGAAAGGAAACGTCGGACCTGAACTTACATACGAAGGTAGAATCGCTGTCTATTCGACAATAGAACATCAGCTGTGGGAGCCGCGGTACAAGGTCGCAAACTGCGTCATGCCGTACTTCTTCTCCCAGAAGGTAATGAACGACCCGAACACCGGTAAAGAGTTCTGGTTGGACAGCCTTGGAAAGCCGCACGATGTGTCCACGCTCGACCCGGCAGATATCGACGATCCGGATATCAGCGCGACGTTGTCAGAACACCACGACATCGGCGACGGTAAATACTACTACTTTGTCCCGCTGAAATCGCACGAAGCCGATGTTACAGCACTGACTACCTACATTCTCGCCCAAACCGGCTTGAACTATTCACAAGATCCTAGCGGCAGACTCGCACGGCTGGCAGCCTATAATGGGGCCGACCCTCCTTCAGTCCCTGTGACTGCGGATAGCGGCAAGCTTGTCTTTGAACAGTCAGGCTGCTACGCATGTCACTACCTTGGCAATCCAGACAATGATGCAATCGGGATGGGCGGCGTTGCTGGACCAAACCTTTCTTGGGAGGGCTCGCGCCATTCGCGCCAGTGGGTTGATGCACACTACGTCAATCCTCAGGCGTTCGTCCCGAAGTCGATAATGCCGGTATTCCCACTTAGCGACTCACAGCGCGCTGCGCTAAGCCTCTACGACACGTCCTTTATTCCTAAGGGCGGACGGCCTGTGTCGCCCGATGAGGACATGCCGAGCACGTCGATGATCGCCAGCAAAATAATGGTGCCGGACGTGCGCTATATGACGCGCTAAATGTCGGATGAATAGCTGAAAACAATTTCGGATGAAGAGCAGGCTCGCGCTTCAGGCAATTGATTGCCGGGGCGCTTAGCAAAGGAAACGCAGATGGCAGAAGAAGAAAATAAGACTACCGAGGTAAGTGAAGTTCAATCGTTCAGCGGGGGCCAGATCAAGAGTATCGAGCCGATCGCAGAAGTCCATGAACTGCATGATTATTCCGGTGGCGAAATCGTCGAACATACCAGTACGACACTTAGCCCAATCCTTTGGGGGTTCTGGGCGGTGGTAATCGCTGGTATCATCGGCACGCTTATAGTGTCGGGCGCTATCCCAGGAGTCCACATCGGCTCCGTGGGCTACCCAAGGCCAGCCGACGCAACGAACACCGGATACAACCTGTTGGAGGCGCAAGTCACGTCCGCTACGCCGGATGCAGGCGATCCGAGCAATCAGGCGCAATATATCGACATGTATCGACTTCCATTGCCTGGCGGCCAGAACCTTACGCAGGCAATTGCCGCAGGGCAGGACATCTATCAGAATAAATGCATCGGATGCCACGGACCTAACCAGGACGGCGCAGGACCTAACGCAATCAGCTTGAACCCGGCTCCGCGCAATCTGCGCGACCTCCCGTTTATGCAAGCGATGTCTCTCGAGCGTATTTCAACCTCCATCCATAAGGGCGTGCCGGGGACAGCAATGCCGCGATGGGAGGGGACTCTATCCGACGATCAGATTCACGATGTAATCGCTTATGTGTTCAGTCTCACCGCCCCGACAGACACGAAGGGCAACTTTATCGATGTTTCGCTCGCAGACTCTGCACAGTCGGATAAAACGTCACCGAACCAGTCGAGCGCAATGTAATTTGTTCCGACTTACCGGACCATAATCCGGTAAGTCGTGATTAATGGGAGAGTCAGATGGCAGTTCAAGAAATAATGCAGATGCCGACACCGGCGCCGCCGGACAAGATACATCACAGCGATGAAGCGGCTAAATGGTTTCTTTCGGTCGCACTTTTTTCGCTCGTCGTATTTGGCACATTCGGCTTGATCACAGCGATCAAGTTTGTCGTTCCGAGCTTTTTTGCGTACATTTCGTGGATGTCTTGGCCCCGCATCCGACCCGCGCACGTTCAGGGCGTCATCTTTGGCTGGCTTATTCCTGTTGCCTATTCGATGTTCTTCTACATGATTCCTCGCTTGTGCGGAACACCGCTGTACAGCGAAAAGCTGGGCAAAATATCCTGCGTGATCTGGACCATCGGTGTCTTTATTGGCACCTTGAGCCTGCTCAATCCAGCAGGCGGCGACCACGCCGCCGGTACCCTGAACCTGTGGCTGATGACAAAGGGAAAAGAGTACGAAGACTACGATGTCGTTTCGAACGTTTTCCTTACCGCCGGCGTTCTTCTTGTCGCAATCAACACGTTCCGCACAATCGCTAACCGTCGCTACAGGCAGATTTATGTCGCTCTGTGGTATGCAATGGCGACCGTTATGTGGACAGCGCTCGTATACGTTATTGGCAACTGGCCGGGTCAGGCCATCGAATCGACATTTGGCATTCCTGCGGCGTTCTCAGGCACGAACGATGCAAATGTCAACTGGTTCTACGGGCACAGCGTCGTCGGACTCGTGGCCACTCCTGGAGCGATTGCGCTTGCATATTACTTTATTCCAAAGTCTGCTAATGCGCCGCTCTATTCGCACAAACTGAGCATTATCGGCTTCTGGACTCTCGGAGCGATCTACTTCTGGAACGGCGCTCACCACCTGATCTATGGCCCAATTCCTTACTGGCTGCAGACCATCGCGACGATCTTCTCGTTCCTACTCTTCATTCCGGTCACAGCCGCCGTAGTAAACTTCTTGGGAACTGTGCGTGGAGAATGGCATCAACTGCGTTACAACGTACCGTTAAAGTTCTTTGTATCGGGCGTGATCATGTACTTCCTGGTGTCAAGCCAGGGATCGTTCATGGCGTTAAGGCAAGTGAGCGGGACAGTTCACTTTACTGACCACACAATCGGCCACTCGCATCTCGCGCTCTTCGGATTTGCAACAATGTTCTCGTACGGATCGATCCTCTACGCGGCGCCTCGAATGTGGCGGCGACCACTATATTCCGAAGGTATCGCTGAATGGTCTTTCTGGCTGTCGCTCATCGGTGTAATCATCTACGTTATATCGATGACGATCAGTGGATTCTACCAGGGCATTCTTTGGGAAAATTATAACATCTCCTTCATCGACACGGTTCGAGCGATGGTTCCGTTCTGGCACGCTCGCGCCGGCGGAGGAGCAATGATGGTCATTGGCATGGTTTTAATGGCGTACAACATTTATAAAACTGCGACGAGCCCGGCGCCCGCCGATGAAGTCAAGCCGCTTTCAACCGGCGCGGCCAATCTTGCGCAGGCGAATTAGGGAGAAGGATAGTTATGGCGAAGCCGCAAGCAGAACAAAGCGTATTTTGGCTGGGATCGTTCACCGCGTTGACCTTTATCGTTGCAATCGTCGCAACGGGAATCGCTCCTTCGGTGAATCCGCACCTGAATGGTAACTTTTCCGACGAAGACCACTATCATGCGTCGTATCAGTACGTTAATGGCCAGTTAGTTCAGGTCTCCAGTGCCAAAATCGATGACTCAAAGCCGGTGTTCGGCTATACCTTACTGCAGGAGCGAGGCCGGTTGGTCTACCAGCGAGAGGGATGCGTATACTGCCATTCGCAGCAGATTCGGCCGCTTGCTTCCGAGATGCTGCGTTATCGAATAGGCTCATCTGTCGCACCGTCATCTGATGAGAGAGAATATATTTACGATCAACCTCACTTCCTTGGAACGAAACGAAACGGTCCCGACCTTGATCGTGTCGGAGGCAAGTACAGTGACGACTGGCAATACTCTCACCTGTACAATCCGGCGCAAATGGTGCCCGGCTCGATTATGCCGGCCTTTACATGGCTGTTTGTAAACAAGAATCCGGCCGACCCGAGCAGCGTTCCAATCCCGACAATCGACGCTAGAGCGCTCGTGGCATACCTGCAGACACTCGGAGCAGGTAGAGAAGTTTACGATCCTGCATTGAACGGCGGCAAAGGTGGTTGGCGACCTTGGTTAAAGCTTCAAGACGCCGTTACCAACCAGACCATGAGTGAGGATACCGTCCATCGAGCCAAGGTCCCGATTATTGTTCCGGGAGGCAGCACAGCCTCTTCCTCGGTTATGTATCAATAAGCCGAACTTCCGTTTCTAAGAGGACGAGTGCGCGTCAGGATGACCTCCACGCCCGCTCGTCCTTTTTTTTATTGAATGCGAGCACGAACAACGTGAGCTTCCAAGAAGTCGCAGAGCTTTATCCAAGGATAGCCGCTCAAATGACGTTCCTGATGGAAATCGACAAGCTAAAGTCAATCCTCAGGCAAAGTCCTAATCTAACTGAAAACCGCCGTGAAAACGACGCCGAGCACTCATGGCATCTCGCGACAATGGCCGTGCTGCTGGCGGAATATGCTGAAGACCCAACAATCGATGTCCTTTCTGCAGTCAAAATGATCCTCATTCACGATATCGTGGAGATTGACGCAGGGGATACATTTGTTTATGACGTCGCTGCAAATGCGGACAAACGTGAACGGGAAGAGAAAGCCGCAGATCGAATATTCAATCTTCTTCCTTCGGACCAAGCTCACGAAATTCGGGCGCTCTGGGAAGAATTCGAGGCAAACCAATCTCCTGCAAGCAACTTCGCAAACGCACTCGATCGTCTTCATCCGATGATGCTCAACTATACTTCACGCGGTCGCGGATGGGCTGTTCACGGGATTACCAGCCGTCAGGTTATGGAACGAAATAAAACGATGCAAAACGGCGCACCAATACTTTGGCGGTATGCCTCCGCATGTGTTGCGGACGCAGTTAAAGAGGGCTTTCTGCCCGAATGAGACTTGAATAGACGTCTGGGCCGAACAGATTAGATCGAATATCCTAAAATGCCGATTGACCTGACAGATCGAATCATACAACCGCCTCCGAAAAAAGCGGTTAAGCTCCACCCGCTACGGCGCCTGGCACAAGTAGCTCTGGGTGTGCTCCTTGTCGTGCTCCCACTCATAAACTGGTTGCGCGTAGATGTCACCAGAGGACGGTTTTGGATTCTAGGTCAAAGTTTCACGGCTCAGAACATGATCTTATTGTTCTATATCTGCGCTCTTGGGGCCGTCGTTTTGCTCTCTGTTTCCATGGTTTATGGGCGCTGGTGGTGTGGCTGGATCTGTCCGCAGACATTGGCGTCTGATTTTGGGGACAGTCTTAAAACAAGAATTGACCTTATCTTCCGGGCATCGCTAGGACCCGCTTGGGGGGCCTCGGCCCGGGTCTTATGGAAAGCTCTCATGCTTGTAATGGCGGTAGTGACTGCTGCCGTTGTCTGCACCTACTTCTATCCTGCCTCAAGAGTCTGGATTTCTGTTTTTCATCCATTATCGGACCATCGTGTGTCTTCTCATCTAGCCATCATCGCCGGAGTGATCGGAGCCGACCTGCTCTGGGTTCGCCGACATTTCTGCAGGCGCGGCTGTCCCTATGGCCTGATGCTTTCTCTCATCGGGGATAAAAATACGATGACAGTCCGATACCTTTGGGAACGAGACGATGATTGTATTAGCTGCGGACAATGCGTGACGGTATGCCCGATGAGCATTGACATAAAACACGGCGCGAATCAAATGGAGTGCATCGGTTGCGGTGAATGCATTGATGCCTGCAACGACATATTACCGATGATTAAAAGTGCGCCGAAGGCAGGACTGATTGAACTGAGGTATGGGCTCGACCCGATGCGAGTGACATCCAGGTTAAACGTATTTCAAAAGCTCGGCCTGTGGGATGCCCGTAGATACTTCCTATGCGGCGTTGTGCTGCTGCTATTTGTCGGCTTCTACTCCGAGATGTTCGGATCGCGGGCGACCACGATAACGATCGTCCCGAGTGGAACTATCACACAGTCGGACGGATGTGTCTTTGAGTTATATGATCTCAATATCATAAATGGAAACCCAAAAGATACCAGTTTCACCCTCTCGGCAAGCGGCATTGATAAAATGTTCCTCTTTCATCCTGGTCACGTCATCCGGGTTGCAAGGAGCGGACAAAAGACCGTGCGTATCACGCTCGCCGCACCATCAAAAAATCTCAGTTTAGGACAGCGATATCCAATCAATGTCACAGTCCAATCGCTGGACAGCAACCAAGAACGCCGTTCAGTGGCTACAATATTCTATATACCGGAGCAATCCACTCCGTTGAAGGCAGGTTAGACATTTTAATGGCACGTACATGGAGCTATAGAAAACGCGAAATCAACGTTCTTGCGCCAAAACCAAAAGGGCTGGCGGCCGCAGTCTGGGCGTATATACTTTTTACGATCGTGTTCGTCAGTTTACTAACTTCAGGGGTTATCTATCTGTGTACACATGCTCAGCCTGAAGACGATACGACTCCTTCACTGACAGCGAATCCGGTACCGTTACGTTCGAATGGGGGTTAACGCGACAACCGAGCCGACCGCTATAAACACGAAATGCTGTTTGTGCTCACTTCCCGTCCGCTCGCCGGTTTACGACACAGATGAGAAGCACAGCAAAGTGTTTTGCTGCAGCGGCTGCAGAAATGTCTGGCGAATCCTGGTTGAGAGCGGACAGCTTTCCGACTCCTCAGACCCCCGTGATACCGATCTATTCCGCCGAGCGCTGGAAGCAGGTATTATCGGAGTGCCGCCGGACAGTAGTCCTCTTCAAGCAACTCAAATCAACGCGGATATTACGCAAGAGCGCAAAGGCAGCGCCCTTGACGATAACCGTCAGTGCATACTCCAAATTGACGGAATGTGGTGCAGCTCTTGCGCTTGGCTGATTGGTCAAACCCTTCTGAGGAAACGCGGTGTTGTCAGCGCCGAGGTTTCGTTTGCCTCTGACACCGCAAGGGTGGTCTACAAGCCGGCGAAGACGGATGAGACGGTTCTGACGAAAACCGTAAAAGAGCTTGGATACTCTGCATCTCCGCTTGGGGAATCCAACGACTCCGATCCCCGCGTCTCTGCAAGGCGCCGTGATTTTCTACGCGTCGTGATCTGCTTTGCCTTCGCCATGAATGTCATGATGACGCAGTTCATCCTCTACGCAGGCTATTTTGACGGTATTGCGTCTGACATTCGCAAGGGACTTCCTTGGCTCCTGTTTGCTCTTTCTATTCCGGTGGTAATAACGGCCGGCCCCATTTTCTACCGTGCGATTCAGGCAGCCAGGCACGGATTCGCGACAATGGAAACTCTGGTTTCCCTTGGCGCCACTGCGGCTTTAATCTATTCCTTTTGCCAGACAGTTGCAGGAACTGGGCACGTATACTACGACACTGCCGATATGCTTCTTGGCCTCGTAATGGTCGGCAAGCACATCGAAAGCGGCGCACGTCAAAATGCCGGCGATGCCCTTACTCTTCTGTACGGGCTTCTACCACGCAAGGCCGTAATCATTAAATCGGGCGTCGAGTACCCGGTGGCTATCTCACAGCTTGCCGACGGTGATAGAGTGCTTGTCAAGGCAGGCGAGCGAATAGCTGCCGATGGTTTCATTGAGTCTGGTGAGGCGACTGTTGATGAGAGTTTGTTGTCGGGTGAGGCACGTCCGGTCAATAAACGCCCAGGAGATCGGGCTATTGGTGGAACGATGCTAATGAATGGCATACTAACGATCAAAGTGGACCGGACAGGCGAAACAGGCACCCTGAGCTTGATTATCAAGCATGTCGAAGATGCGCTTGTGCGTAAAACTGCGGCAGAGAAGCTCGCCGATCGTATCAGTCGAGTTTTCGTGCCGGTCGTGCTGACTCTTGCCGCGGCGGCAGGAGCCGCTTTATTAATTTTCGCACACGCCGGAGCGGCGGAAGTGATGACCAGGGTTGTCGCAGTTCTCGTAATTGCCTGCCCATGCGCTCTCGGAATTGCTACTCCCATGGCTATCTCTGCCGGGGTAGCGTCGGCCGCAAGATCAGGAATGCTGGTATCCGACGGCGGAGCATTCGAACTTCTTAGTCAGGCAAAACACTTTGTCCTCGATAAAACAGGGACGGTGACACAGGCAAGCTTCAATGTGCGAGAGTGGGTGGGCGGCGTAGGCGACATCCACCTATTGACAAATCTTGAACGAAGCTCTGGCCATCCCATTGCTGCTGCAATCAATTCAAAATTCCCGTTGACCGCGAAAGACTGGATAGATGTCACCGACTTTCGGATCGACGAAGGAAAGGGTATTGCTGCCTCAATGGACGGTTTCACCGTTTACGCCGGCAACTATAGCGCTGCAATGGCAGCGAACAGCATCATTCCAAAAGATTGGCTTTCTAAGTCTGAGAAATGGTCAACTGAAGGCTTGACAGTAATTTTCTGGGGTATTTTGGGTCGGCCGGCTTCGGGAGTCATTGCTTTAGGCGATGAAATACGAGCGGGAGCTCCGGCTGCAATATTCGAACTACGACAAATCGGGATTGAGTGTGAACTGCTCAGTGGAGACTCAGAAGAGTCCACTGCTTTTGTTGCTAACGCGTTGGACATAGATGTCTTTCGGGGAAGCGTATCTCCAACCGAAAAAGCAGAGGTGGTGTCCGAACTAAAGCGACTTGGCAAAAAGGTTTGCATGGTTGGTGATGGAGTGAACGATGCGCCCGCCCTTGCACAGGCCGATATTGGAATCGCGCTGGCATCCGGGACGGATATCGCGGCAAGGACCGCGCAGGTTACGCTGCTGTCCCCGGACCTCATGCTTCTTCCCAAGTTGATCAACCTATCACGGCGCACTGTTTCGATAATGCACCTTAATCTCTTTTGGGCTTTCCTCTACAACACCGTTTGTATTCCACTCGCTATGCTTGGCTATGTAACCCCGCTCTGGGCTGTAGTTGCTATGATCGTCAGCAGCTTGACCGTTATCTTGAACACGCAACGTCTAAACCGCGACTAACTACAGCATCATGATGGTTCAGCTTCGCCAGCTCGGGCGTGTCGTTTCAAGATAGTGGCAGTCGATCGTCGGCGCCGCGTAAGTCGCTAGAAACTTATCTTCACTTAATGTAAACGCCATGGTGATCAAGACTGCTGCGCAAAACATTGGCAGTTTTCCACGAGGCTTGACATTGGTAATTCGACAAAGCACCGCGAAAATCAACGCGGGCTCGATGAGAATAACGTAGTAAGCTGCGCAAATCAACGAGAAGTCGGCGTTTTGTCCGCGACTGCGTAAATACATGGAATAGGCGGCCAAAAAAGAACCGACAAGCGATAGGAGTCCAATCGAAATAATGCCGAGAACAACAATGAGCGGATATCTCCATCGGCCGCCCTGAGACGCCATCGCAGCGTTACTTTGCAAGTCAGCCAGAGCTCGATTCTTCCAGCTTCTTTTGTTTTTCTATAACCATTTGCTCCAATCCATCGCGGTAATGCTTAACTTTATCGGACAGCGCCGGATCGGAAGTGGCAAGAATTCTAATTGCTAAAAGTGCGGCATTCGCTGCGTTCCCAATCGCTACAGTGGCGACAGGTATACCTTTTGGCATCTGAACTATGGAAAGCAGTGAGTCCATCCCATCAAGTCGGCTGAGCGGGACTGGCACCCCGATTACCGGTAAGCTGCTAATACTGGCGACCATCCCCGGCAGGTGGGCGGCGCCGCCGGCGCCGGCGATGATNNGCTTTACAGATCTCCGCAGCCTGCGACATTATCGGCAGGTCCGAATCACTGCCCATAATAATTCCAATAAGCGGCGAAGTCAATTTGATCCCTCCCAAAATGCCTCACGGGCATCCAATATTCGCTCCAAAGTGCTTTCGAGCGACTCTCCGAGCAGGTTCAAATGTCCCATTTTTCTACCCTTTCGCATTTCATTCTTCCCGTACCAATGAATGTGGACATCTGGACACACCTTCAAAGCCGACTCAATCGAATTGTCGAGGTCGACATTGCCATCTTTTGGGGCGAGAAGGTTCGCCATTACAACGACCGGTGCGACAAGTGCGGTGCTGCCTGGCGGCAGGTTCAAAACGGACCGGACATGCTGTTCAAATTGCGAAGTGCGGCATCCATCCATTGTGTAATGCCCGGAATTATGCGGACGGGGGGCGATCTCATTGATGGTAATTCGGTCCCCGCTTTTGAATAGCTCCACGCCGTAAATACCGATACCGCCTACGGCATTTACGGCATCCAACGAAACCTGTTTTGCCCGTTCCGATTGTTCTTGCGTCAACCCGGGAGCAGGCGCGATGACTATATCGCATCGGTTACCGTCGCGAGTCTGCCTGCTTTCGACGACGGGGTAGACAGCGCTCTCACCTGACTCGTTTTTGCTGACGATTACGGCTAGCTCGACATCGAACGGAATTAGCTCCTCAGCGTACCAGGAAGCAGCTTCGACAGTCGGCAGGTTGTCCAAATCGAACCTCGACCGAATGACCTTCACTCCGTAACCGTCATATCCGCCCCAACGCGATTTTATGACCACGCTGCCCCATTCTGCGAACAGCGCGCAGACGTCGTCCCAATCCTTCAGCGCCCTGAACTGCGGGGACGGCAGTCCCTGTTGTAAAAGGCAACTGCGCTGCACGAACTTGTCGCCAATGATCGAAAGAGTTCGCGGATGAGGAACGACAGAGGCGCCTGTATGTTCGGCGGCTAAAAGGCTGTTCGGGTCGGCCCACTCATTTTCCAGCGTTACTACTGTACTTTGTTTAGCAAGTTCAACGGTTCCGGGCAGGGAGTTCCAGTCGTACAGCACGTGGAACGGAGTAACCTGCCCTGCAGGCGACAAAGAATTCGAGTCGAGGATCGCCGCCCGAAACCCCATTCGTTGAGCGGCCTGGGTTGTCATTCGTGCCAGCTGACCGCCGCCGATGATTCCTATAGTTATGTCTCTAACAGATATTTTATTATCCAGCCCACTCTATAATGATTGAGAAATTCTGCGGCTTAACCTGTATTCTAAAATGCGGCTCCTTGACAGCCCCGAAGGTCGGCGGTATCATACGAGCAGCAGATACTGTCGTGAGCGGCAACTGCGCCCACGGCGATCGGCAACGAACCCTCTCGATTTAGTCTACCCGGACACAATTTAAATGGCGTCTCGCATATGTCCGAAATGTGGTCAGGAAGCGGCTGGAACGGCTAAGTTTTGTTCCCAGTGCTCGGCTTCGCTGATTGGTGAACCTTCTGTTTCCACCCGCATCGAACCCGCCGGAAAAACTTCCTTGGAGGTAGCAGCAGCGAAGTCGAAAGTACTTCTGATCTCCGCGCTTTCGCTGACGGTTGTAGTTCTGGCGGCGGTGGCGATCTATTCACTCAACCGCTTTTCGTCGGTTGTCCGAGCCAGCCCGCCCGTTCTCGCTACCGCGCCGCCGGTTGTTCAAGCTCCTGCGCCGGTTCAGGTTGCGCCTTCGGTAGTACAGTCGCCCGCCCCGGCCCAATCGGCCCCGCCTGTAACTCAGGCGCCCACTACTCCAGCAGTAACTCCGCCGGCTGCTGTCGTAGCATATCTTTCGTTCATTCAGCAGATGGAGAACAATCGAAATGCTTTGGAGGCAGCACAGGTCGCTGCTGTCCTCCCATTGCTGGCCACCGCCAACGGATTGAAGACGGATACCGATGAATCTCAGAAGACGAATGGTGTCGATCAGATCAATCAGGCGATGACAGCAAACCTTGCGAAGTGGCAGGGACTAATCAAGCAGTTTCAGGCGCAGACCCCGCCGGCCGGCTGTCAAGACCTTGGAAACGACTACTATAAGCTCCTTGAGGATTACACGGATTTATCCTCTCAAATTCAAGTGGCCCTCGAAAATGGCGACACCGCAAAGGTAATGAGCCTGCAAAGCGCTCAGTCGATTGTTGATCAGGATGCGCTCGAAGCGGATAATGCGCTCTCGGACGTTTGCACAAAATTCAACGCTAAGAAGGACTTCGTCATCTCGGGCGAAGGCGGCGGAAACGCTACACCTGTCACCGGCATTTGACGTTGCTTGATCGATTCCAGTTCGAACTAGATCTTCAGTTTGAAGCAGAAAAATTCTACGAGCTGAAGCGCCTTCGAGACAAGCACCAAAACGACGGAACCAAGTATTAACCAC
Source organism: Armatimonadota bacterium (assembly GCA_003134215.1). GTDB lineage: Bacteria > Armatimonadota > Armatimonadia > Armatimonadales > Capsulimonadaceae > BOG-944. Next base: position 10,240 of record PLAD01000098.1, on the reverse strand, counting down.
TCAACGAACGCCGGGGCGCCGTTGGCAAATAGCGGTGCGGTATTGGTCGTGATTGAAAACCGACCAACAATCACGTTTGCCTTCATAAAAAGATCGCCCGTGGTCGCGATGAGTGGCTGGTAAAATGCACCGGTTAGGGCAACAGTTCCGCCAAGGACCAGCCCCACCAGTAACTTATACTTCTGCTCTTGGTGGAGGTTGTAGATGACACATTGACGGCATCGTTCATTCTTCGCTTCGCGCGAAAGACTCGGTTGCGGCGGCAGTTCCGGCATTCCAGGACCTCCGGAAGTTCTGCCCATTCCACCTATTGCCGAATTGACACTTTGTTTCCAATTGGGCGCCTGTGCGAGCAACAGAATTGTTTGATCGCACATGCATCCTCGCTTGGAGCGCCAGCAAGGACCGCGCTTAGCCACAAATATAGGACATTTACTGCGTATGGAGTCTTTGCAGTATGGAAGGTTCCAGCACGCGCCCAAGAACACGTTTCTTGGTTTCACGTCCCTGACAGCCTGCTGACCAAACTTAAATGTCGAACGGCGCTTTACAGCATTGTTTAACCCACTTGTCAACCCTGTTACGATGCTATACAGGGTCATCAAGAGGCCGGGGACGCCGGCAATCCACGACTGTGCGCTCAAGAGCGAGAAAATAGTATCGACGGCTTCAGTATGGGCAAAGCTCCTGCTACTGTAGATACAGCTCGTGACGTACTGCACACCGATCTGCATAACAATCGCAATCACAAGGAGACTATAACCTGCGTAGTCTTCGTGGTAGAACAGAAAAAGGAACAGTGCTGTCCCAACTATGATCGCCCCCCACATTATTTCGCTGCATAACTGTATATTGCCAATCGCCCTCAGCCGATCGGCATGAGAGTAGCCCGAATTCCAGTTAGGCCCGGCAAATGCACCGCTCCACATCCCCCAAAGAAGATAGACTAAGCCAGCGCAAAAGAGCAGAGCGCACACTGTCAACAGGCCGCTTGCAAAGTCGTCGAAAGGCGTCGCTCTTCGGTCTACGTCCGGTCCAATCGGATCGCCGCCGGGCATGCCGCTGAAAGTTTGCGGCGCTCGCAGCATTTCAGAAGCACGTGAAGTCGGCAATTGGCCCTGAGGCGACGAGGGCGAGGGTGAGCCTGGCGGAAGCGGACTACGCGGTCTGTTATGAGGATCTGGTGGTTGATTTTCTATGTCTATGGGCCCGGCCATGGTGTGTAACTTTCCGCAGACACTGCGTATAAATCCAGATGCTTTATGAGCACCTGGCAGCTCGCGTTCGTCCACTCCAAATGTCGCCGACATATCGGCGACCGAACAGTTTTGTAGAGACTGAGTTCAAGCTCAGCGATCTAGCTATACCTTAACGCGTTCCAAGTAGCCGTCGGTCCTTGTGTCTATTTTGATTACATCGCCAACTTTTACAAAGAAGGGTACGTTCACCACAGCGCCTGTCTCGACTGTAGCTGGCTTGGAACCTCCGGATGCAGTATCACCTTTCTCGCTGCCCGCCGTTTCAACGACTTGCAGCTCAACAAAGGTAGGTACCTCGACCCCGATGATATCATCCTTATGAGTCATCACCGTCACGTCCATGTTTTCTTTCAGATACTTAACCCCGTCACCGATCTGTTCCTTGCGGATTGGAATCTGCTCGTAGTTGTCCTTATCCATCACGTAATAGTCGGCGCCGTCGTTATATAAATACTGCAACGGTCTGCGGTCGAGGATCGCCTGTTCCATTCGCTCACCCGCCCGCCAGGTTTTATCAAGTGAGCGGCCGGTCTTCACATTCTTCAACGTCGAACGAACAAAAGCACCGCCTTTTCCCGGCTTAACATGCTGGAAGTCTACAATGGTATAAATTTCGTTGTCCAGGATCAACGAAATACCGTTTTTGAAGTCGCTAGTATCCATAAGTATTAAAATTATAACATAGCGCACAATATTTGTCGGCTATTTTAAGGAAACCCCTTTGTAATGCCGGCCTTTCCACACTGTAGATCCAGTTACGTTCCTAAAGATAGAACCGCAGGCAATCACGAACGCTAACGCCCATTCAAGAGGATTGAGCGGTGCAAACAGCACACTGTCACGATCGAGTGCGACGACGATCAAAGCTCGTTGGGCCACGGCAGCAAGATACGTCGCTGCCGCAAAGCCGGCTAACGGCGACTGATTGAGAAGCTCCACAACGGCCAGCGCCGGCGGCAGAATCCAAACGTTAAGCACAAGGAAGATGCCGAAGAGGCACAGCCAAATGTTATCGAAGGCCGGCAGCAGGATTCGGGTGAAACCGATATAGATTTCAGCCCAGTTTGTTTACATCCGCACGCGATAAACGTTTCTGCCGTCCAGATACGACAGAGTCTTTCCTCTTCGCTTTGCAAGTTGTGCAAGTTTGATGTCTTCCGTCAATTCATGTTTGGTCGCGCGGTGACCATCGATATCGAAATAATCGTGGCGTGACATGAATATGAATGCTCCGTTTGCGGCGGAGAAAGCCGGCAGGGACGTTCCTCGAATAAGCGCAAACGGCAGAAACGCCATTGGAATAACCACCAGGAGAGGAATTAGCAGCTTTTCAAGAAACGTAACCGCGACATAGTCCGGCATCAGCGAGATGACATCGCTATCGCTTTGCCGCTGCGCTCCTACAGCAAATAACAGAGCATCGGGACTGAAGATGCAGTCGGCGTCGGTCAGCAGTAGATACTCTCCTGACGCAGCATTTGCCATCTGCCAGCAGGCATGAGGCTTACCGCACCAGCCGTCAGGCAGTTGCGCCCCCACCAAAACGCGTAGTCGATAGTCCTGATCGCGCATTCGACACAGGAGATCGTACGTTGCATCTTCTGAATTATCGTCCAGGGCAACAACCTCGAAGTTTGGATAATTTTGCGCTAGTAGTGAACGTATGCAGGGTTCGATATTCTGCTCTTCGTTCCTTGCCGGTACGAGAACGGAAATGAACGGAAGCTGATCGTTTGGAATAATCGACGCGCGCGGCTTGCGGAAGAAAAACAGATTGACCGTCGTGTTAAGCAGTAGCAACAGCGAGAAGGCTAACCAAAATGCCGTGTACGTACCTGCAGGATCACGCAGCAACTTGATTACCGAAATGGCGAACACGAAGGGAGTATACCCACCATTAAAAGTGAGGTAGTATTGAAGCTAGTACGCTTCCGGACAGAACCATCAGCCGTTTGTTGACACTCCATACTCAAATGCAACTTCGCACTGCATCAAATTATGAATAATCAGATCCCGCTGGACCAGGTGCTGCACGGAGACTGCCTGGAAATTCTGCCCCACATACCCTCAGGATCTGTAGACCTTATTTTCGCCGATCCTCCCTACAATCTGCAGCTGCGTCGTGAACTATGGAGAACAGAGCTGTCAAAAGTTGTCGGGGTCGACCATGAATGGGACAGATTCAGCTCGCTATCGGAATATGACGAGTTCACAAGAAAGTGGCTGGCCGAATGCCAACGATGCCTTAAGGACAGCGGTACTATCTGGGTCATTGGGTCCTACCACAACATCTTTCGTATTGGATCGATTCTACAGGATCTTGGCTATTGGATACTCAACGACGTCATATGGATCAAACACAACCCGCTGCCGAATCTTAGAGGGACAAGGTTCTGCAACGCACACGAAACCATCATCTGGGCAAAAAAGTGCGACAACGATAAAAAGTACACGTTTCACTACCAGGCGCTGAAGGCGGGCAACGAAGACAGACAGATGCGCTCGGATTGGTATTTTCCTATTTGTTCAGGCTCTGAGCGGGAAACAAGGGACGGTAGGACTGCTCATCCCACACAAAAGCCTGAAGGCGTGCTCCGCCGAATTATCTCTGCTTCATCCAATCCCGGTGACGTAGTCATGGATCCGTTCTGTGGAACGGGAACGACCGCAGCAGTAGCAAAAGCTCTCAACCGGCGTTACATTACGATGGACAAGGAAGAGGCATACGTAGGCCTGGCTGAAAAACGATTAGCCGCCGTTTCGCCGGAGTTAATGAACGAGCCACTCAGCATTTTGGAGAGTCGCCGCCCAAAGGTTCCCTTCATCAATATCATTGAGTCAGGACTGCTTCTTCCGGGAGCAACTCTTCGGTTGAAATCGAAGCAGAAGGTCCTCGCTATCATTCACGGCGATGCCACGATCAGCGCCCTGGGCCATCGAGGGTCCATCCACAAAGTCGGTGCTCTTTGCCTTGGAACTCCGACCTGCAATGGATGGATCAACTGGTACTATACGGACGAGGCGAGCGGTGACGAAATGCTGATCGACTGCTTAAGGTCAGTTCGATTCTAACCCGATTTCTAACGGCTCCAGATGGTACAATTGACCTGTTTTAGCTGTTATTCACTGTCCTCAGAGGAGATTTCGCATGGGATTTAGTAAGCAAACCATTGATGGTATCGATGTTGCCGGGAAACGCGTGTTTGTTCGCGTCGAATTTAACGTCCCGCAGGACGATACCGGTGCGATCACCGATGACCGCCGCATTAGGGCTGCCTTACCGACGATCAAGGCGCTCATCGCAAAGGGTGCGCGGGTCGTGCTGGCTTCACATCTTGGCCGGCCTAAAGGCGGCCCAAATCCGAAGTACTCTCTCGCTCCGGTGGCTGTACGCCTGTCGGCTCTTCTTGGGCTGTCGGTGCCTTTAGCACCGGAGAGCATCGGCGCCGATGTCGAAAAGCTCGTCTCCGAGCTGCAAAATGGTCAGGCTCTGCTGCTTGAGAACGTTCGCTTCCACCCGGAAGAAGAGAAAAACGACCCAGCCTATTCCGCCGAACTCGCAAAGCTCGCGGATGTCTACGTAGACGATGCATTTGGAACATCCCACCGTGCCCATGCTTCCACCGCTGGAGTGCCTAGCATTTTAAAATCGGAAGGCAAGCCTGCGGTCGCTGGATATCTGTTGAAGAAGGAACTGGATTATCTGGGCAACGCTTTAGATGTCCCTAAAAGGCCGTTTGTCGCCATTTTGGGCGGAGCCAAAGTCAAAGACAAAATCGCGGTCATCGAAGCGCTGTTGCCTAAAGTCGATAAGCTTATCATCGGCGGCGGAATGGCTTATACCTTTTATAAGGCAAACGGCCTGGAGATTGGTCAGAGTCTGCTTGACGAGACATCGCTCGACTTCTGCCGGCGTGTCCTGGTCGAAGGCGCTGGCAAGATCGAGCTCCCGAGCGACAGTGTTGTCGGAAAAGATTTCAGCAACGACACGGAGCGCAAAACTGTCAAGGTCGCCAACATTCCCTCCGACTTTCAGGGACTCGACATCGGTCCGGAAACAATCGAGCGATTCTCCGGAATTATTAAAAACGCTCAAACTGTCCTCTGGAACGGTCCGATGGGCGTCTTCGAGTTTTCCAACTTCGCAGCGGGTACCCGCGCAATCGCTGAAGCCCTCAAGGAAGCGACCGCGGCGGGGGCGACAACTATCGTCGGGGGCGGCGACTCTGCAGCGGCCGTCGAGCAGCTTGGTTTTGCCGACGATATCACACATATCTCAACCGGCGGCGGAGCATCCCTCGAGTTCCTTGAAGGCAAGGTCCTTCCGGGGGTCGACATTCTCAACGATTAATTCGCTGCTCAAATTATAGGAGCCGATACTTTCGGCTCCCTTTTTAATGCAGCTGCTGCTTAACGAATGTCAACGCTTGCGAAGCTTCCTGGTCGTTTGGGTTTAGCTGCAGAGCTTGTCGGAGCGGCCCAATTGCCTGAATGTACTCTCGTTCTTGTATGTAGGCGACGCCCAGCAATGTCCAGAGCGGTTCGACATCCGGTCGGTGCTTGACTCCTTCAGAGAAAGTATTGACTGCATCCGCGTAGTCGTTAATGATTGTATAGTACTTCCCTAGTGCCTCAGACGCTAGCACGTACCCCGGATCTACCTGCAGAGTAACTTTGAGTTGGCCGATGCCTTCGGACACTTGACCGTCGTCGACAAGCAGCATTCCAAGATCGTAATGTGGAGCCGCTAAGCTCGGCAGCACAGAAATTGCACGCCGATAAATGGCCGCGGCATCCCTGTCGTCGCCCAGCATCGCATCTGCTTCGCCAAGGTTGACCTGGTAGGAAACCACTTCGGGGTCAAGTACCACCGCTCTGAGGTAGTGCTCCTTGGATTCCCGAAACCGGCCGGAGTCTTCCATTAATTGCCCGTAGTTGTTCTGCGCGATTGCGCTGTTTGGGTTGACAGCAAGGGCGTGTACGAAAAGCGTGAAGCTGTTCTTCCAGTAGGACGTTTGATGATAAGCGATGAGCGAAAGTATTGCGACACCTGCAGCGCAGGCAAAATAGATTGGTGGCTTGGCTGTCGGCCGTAGGGCATCCACTGCGCCGGCGACGGCGACCGCGACTCCGAGCATCGGCAGGTACATATACCTGTCCGCAGTAGTTGATATATGCTGATAGACAAATGGAGTTAATCCTAACACCGGAAGCAGTGCAGCGAAAGCGACGAGAGCGCCAATGACTACGCACGGAGCTTGACGCCTAAAGGCGACTATCATAGCCGTAGCAGCGAGCGGCGCTGTCCACTCGATATACGCCCACCAGTGCATCAGGACCCATGACGGCGTTCTTCCATAATCGATAGCAAGGCCGACCGGTACAAAGAACTTCCACAGGTAGAACGATATGGCATCGCATGCTACAAACGGCCTGAGCCATACTTCCTCCACCTGCCCTGCCGGAGCAGGCTGGACGTGGTCTGTAATCAGCGCCGCAGCCAGCCCAAGAAGCAAAAACGGTAAGGAATCAATCGCCGCCGCCTTCCAGGTCCGACGGCACACGGAGACGGCTAAGATGAAGACAACTATCGCGGCGATTGCCGACGATGGCTTAGAGAGCAGTGCGCAGAGAACAAAAAACAAACTGCAGGCATAGTCGATGACGCGAGTCCATTTTGAAACTGTCGCACTTGGCATCGAGCTATTCAAATAGAGGTGCAGCGAACAGAGGGTAAATACTGCCGCTAGCAAACCGCGCAGTTCTGAAATCCAGGCGACGCTTTCCACCTGAAGCGGATGCACCCCGAATACTAAGGCGCCAATCAAGGCGGCGGCATCGGATCTTACCAGGCGGCGAACAAGTAAGAACACCAGGATGGTGTTCACGACATGCAGCAACAGGTTGAATATATGAAACACACGCGGGTCTAGCAGCAAACCCGTACTGTTACTATCTGCACTCCCGGCCGGGAGCCGAGCAGCCAAACTCAGAAGTCCGAACACACTGTAGCTGAGCGGAACATAGAGTTGTTCGTAAGGATATCTCCAGAAATGCCCGATTTCCGCCAGCTTGAAATCGCGAAAGTACGGATTTTCAAACACGTGGATATTATCGTCCCATCGGACGAAAGCGAATGTCGGCACCCGCGAAAACGTACAGAGAATAACAGCAATCAGACAAAATACGCTCAGGAAAAGGGACCGCCAATTTCGATTCTGACTTGCTGTACCTTCAGAATTCAGAGTCTCGGGATCTGAGTGGTAATTAGTTGTAGACCGCACTGTCTTATAATCATCCATCGTGTTTGTCAACTTCCGAGAGACGGCTTAACTCCCGGCCTATCATAGCCCACTTTGATCAGACAGCGTCCAGCCTGGTTAATCATAACATAACTGCGACTGCGCACTGCATACATCTCTGCCTCCCGCGTCATTGGTCGCTTCCGAAAAGCCCGGACGGAAGACAATCGCCTAATACACAAATATATAGAAATGCATAAATACAAATCGATTTCGCAATGTCTAAGTCCTCAATTCAACCCATATAAAAGCGGGCAAAAGCGGGCACGATCAGTACAGAATTGAAACTGGTACCTATACTCTCCACTCGTACTTGAAAAACAAAGCTGCCGCGCCGCTTTAGAGGACTGGCTATGTGCCAGGTGATGCGGGGGCCGTCGCTTGCTGTGAAGAGTCTATTTTTTGCTCAATGGCTGCCGCCCTTGCTGCATCATAGGTGTCGTTCGCTGAATACAGTGCGAGGCTGAGGTCGTGCCAAAGAGCAGCTACGCCCGGCGCGTTGTTCACCCCGTTTTGGAACACCGAAATTGCACTCACGAGCTTGCCATGCTCAGCATAATATGTTCCGAGCTGTTCTGCAGCAAGATATTCCGTCGGATCGAGCCTCAATGACGTGGTGAGTTCAGGGACTCCAGTATCGGGCCTGTTTTCTCTCAACAACAGTTCCCCAAGGTAACAATGAGCATCTGCGTTATTTTTCTGGAGAGCAATGGCCCTCTGAAATTCTACTTCTGCTTCGCCGTTCTCTCCTAATTTACACAGGCACTCCCCGAAACTAATTGAAAAAGCTGCAACGTCCGGGTCAACCGTTACAGCGCGGGAATAGTGGCACTTCGCTTGTTGATATTCGCCTTGAGCCATTAGCGCGTCTGCTAAGCCTGCTTGAACAGTTGGGGCGTTTGGGTAAACCGACGCTGCGTGACTGTATAGCGTTGTGCTGTTTTGCCACACCGAAGTTTGTTTATAAGACAGAAATCCAAGCGCCGCAAGCCAAAACGATACGGCCGCTACAGCAATACGCCTTTGACCTGTCCTCAATGCTGAGATGGAGTAAGCAGCAACGATGGCGGCTCCCGTCAGCGGCAGGTATGCGTAGCGATCAGCGGTCGTCGAAATGTGCTGATATACAAATGGAACCAGACCGAGAACCGGAAGGACTCCGGCCAGGGCAAATACCGACCCAAATATCAAATATGGCGCGCGCGTCTTTACAGCGTAGAGAGCACCTAATATAAGGAATGGAATCAGCCAGTCGACGCAACCCCACCAATGAGATAATACATATGTCGGAGTACGTCCGTAATCCATTGTGAGCCCAAGCGGCAGAACAAACTTCCACAGATAAAATGTCAACGTGTCGCCAGCGATCAGTGGGCGCAGCCATAATGCGATATGATTTCCGACGACCGGTGGTTGATCATGCGAAGTTATCGCGACTAAAACAAATCCGGCGGCCGCGAAAGGCGTCGATTCTAGCAACGCTTTGCGAAGTGGTCTTCCGCCCATCCAAATCCCAACAGCTGCGATGAAGATACCGATTACGGCTGACGAGGGTTTTGCCAGCATCGAACACACCGCGAGTAGGAAGCTAACACTGTAATAGAGACTGCTAAGCCAAAACTTTTTTCCCGAGAGTTCGACGAAGCTCAGATAGAGGTGAAGTGATGCAAGGCAAAGCGCCGCTGCGAGTAAACCACGCAGCTCCGACACCCAGGCAACACTTTCAACCTGCAGTGGATGCAGGGCAAATATGAGGGCGCCCAAAAACGACGGAATGTCTTTCCGCGTACCGCGGCGCAGTAAGAGAAAGACCAGCAGGACGTTTATCGTATGCAGAATGAGGTTTGCGACGTGGAAGACATGCGGATTGAGCAAGGCTCCTGTGCTTGTATATCGCTGGTAATCGTGCGGTCGGTAGGCGATGACGTTAAGAATTGCAAAGACCGTGTAGCTTACCGGAATATAGAGCTGGCAATAGGAGTGCTCCCAAAAAAACGGGATACCGCTGAGGTCAAAGCTGCGGAAGTGGGGGTTGCCGTAGACGTGGAGAATGTCATCCCAGTCCACGAAATCAAAATACGCAGACCGGCCGTAGACTAATAAAACGACGAGAATAAGAGCAGCGGTGGCAGCACAAAGATACAGTCCGCGTAGTGCGGAAAGATGTGCGGTCGCTTCGGCAGGTACCTGCTCGGCAGCAGGGCCGTTTGGCGCAGCGGGTCGGTTCACGTGGCATTATTCTACCTTGGATGTTAGAAAAGCTTTCGTCGAGGCACACAATCGAATCTCCGACTATTCTTGTATTGGATTGTGCAAAATGGTACAATCATAATCGGAAAGACCTGTTTGACAGACTAGTACAACTATGGCTGAACAAAAACTGCAACCCTATCGTGTTAAAGTGCCGGATATCGATTATTGGCGTGGAAAGATCGGATGTCAGTCCGGCTGCCCGGTTAAAACCGATGCTCGCGGCTATGTGATAGCAATCGCCGAAGGCCGATATGAAGACGCGTACCGAATTGCACGCGCTCCGAACCCATTTGCTTCCATGTGCGGCCGTATCTGCGGAGCGCCTTGCGAAGTAAAGTGCACGCGTGGAAATATCGGCACAGAAGATTCAGGGCCTGTGGCGATCCGTGCGCTTAAGCGATTTGCTACAGAAGTTTATGGAGTTGA
>PLAD01000182.1 GCA_003134215.1 Armatimonadota bacterium | reverse complement strand
TCGTCAATGTCGCCCTGCCCCAGATGGCCGGCAACCTCGGCGCAACCAGCGAAGAAATAGGATGGGTCGTCACCGGCTATATCCTGTCGAACGTCATCTTTTTGCCCATGACCGCCTTTTTGACTTTGCGGTTCGGCAGAAAGAGATATCTGACAACATCGATTATCATCTTTATTGTCGCCTCGTTCTTCTGCGGAACCAGCCACAGCCTCCAGGAGATCGTCTTTTGGAGGATACTCCAGGGCGCCGGAGGCGCAGCGCTGCTTTCCACCGCGCAGGCAACACTAGTGCAGGTTTTCCCAAAGACCGAGCAGGCCATTGTCCAATCGCTGTTCATGCTCAGCCTGACCGTCGCGCCTACACTCGGCCCGACACTCGGCGGCTATATTACCGACAACTACACCTGGAATTGGTGCTTCTTAATCAATGTGCCAATCGGCATGGTCGCAGTGTTTTTTGTGATGACCTTCTTGCACGATACCGAAAAGCCAAACAACACCGGAAGAGTCGATTGGCCGGGTATCGGTCTGTTGGCAGTCGGACTCGGCTCCATGCAGTACGTCCTGGAGGAAGGCGAGCGAAACGACTGGTTCCAGGACAACATGATCTGTACTCTCGCCGTCATCTCGGCGATCAGCCTCGCCACGCTGGTCTGGTGGCAGTTGTCCAGCAAGAACCCCGCGCCGGTGATCGACTTCCGTGTCCTGCACAATCCGACACTCTCGGCAAGTCTGTTCCTATTCATCGTCCTCGGCTTCGGCATCTACGGAGGCACCTACCTCTTCCCGCTCTTTGCACAGACCGTCCTTGGCTTTACATCGATGCAGACCGGCCTCGCCCTGCTGCCCGGAGGAATCGCCACCGGTATCAGCATCCTCGTCTGCGGAGCCTTGCTGAACCGGCCGTCACCAATGTTCGATATCCGGTGGATCATTGTCAGTGGGACGCTTGTGACTATGGTCTCGATGTGGCAGCTCGGGCACCTGTCCACCGACTCAGGTTCCAGCGATACGACCATCGCCCTCCTGCTTCGGGGCCTCGGCACCGGACTTCTGTTCGTCCCGATCAACCAGGTCGCCTTCGCAAGCTTGAAAAAAAACGAGCTGCAGCAGGGCTCCGGTTTGCTCAGCCTCTCGCGCCAGCTCGGCGGGTCGTTTGGAATTGCTCTTCTAGCAACCTATGTACAGCAGGGCATACAGCTTCACCGAGTCGATATGCTGTCCAATTTCCAGACCTCGAACGTTCAATTCACCGATCGATTGAACGGCCTGTCCGGAATGCTGTCAGCACACGGCATGGGCGGGCCCGCAGCTCAGGAAGGCGCACTTGGACTGCTCCAGCAAGGCCTGATGCGACAAGCGATGACCATGAGCTACAACGACACCTTCTTGCTGATGCTGATCGTCAACATGATCACCCTGCCGGCGGTCCTCCTTCTCCGGAAGCCAAAAGCCGCCGCCGTCCACGCAGAAGCGGTTTTCGAATAGTAACAAATTGAACTTGTTGCCGCATCTAACGTACTGTACTTCAGCGTAAGCACATAAAGTTATGAAGGATTCGAACGTTACATTGATGAACACGGCAGCAAGTTTTAAATCGCACTTCTTCAATATCACTCTAGCGGCAGCACTTACCACGGGAATGTTCTTTTGGGCGTTCCATCATGCCAGCGTCTACGCGGACAGCGCTGCACCGGATGCAAAAACACTCTACAGTCGCTACTGTTCGCTCTGTCACGGCGATCAATGTCAGGGAGCGATGGGGACTCCATTGCAAAACATGACTATCGACGATAAAGCGGCAATTGAGGTGACTCAAAAAGGAGACGGCAAACAAATGCCCGCCTTCGGCCAAGAATTAACTGTCGATCAAATAACCGCTGTCATCGCCTATGTCCACACTTTCGACACGAAGAAGTAGCAGACTGGAACGAAAATAATTCGAGTGTCGTCGAAAATGTTCAAATCAGACTCAAGGATAACCTTTTGAATTTTAAACTCTTGCCGGCAGCTTTTTTGGCGCTGGCCCTATTCGGCATTGCAACACGACACGCCGTCTCGGCTGCCCCACTTTCAAACGAAGTCATTCTGATCATCCGCCACGCTGAGAAGCAGCCAGACGGTCCCGGCCTCACCCCGGCCGGAGTAGAGAGGGCAAATTTGTATGTGAATTACTTCGAAAACTTCAAGGTAGACGGAACCCTGCGCGTACCGGACGCCCTCTATTCGGCGGCCGACTCAAAGACCACATCTCGGTGTCGTTTGACGATCACGCCCCTGAGCCAGGCCCTTAATATCCCGATCAACAGCTCGATTAAAAACAAAGATGTCGACGAGCTCGCGCAAGTCCTCGAAACCAATCCCGGAGGAAAGACAGTGCTCATTAGCTGGCATCACGAGGAGATCGGCAATCTGCTGCAATCCCTCGGTGTCAATCCGCTCGATCTTATCCCTAACGATAGGTGGCCCGAAGATCGGTACAACTGGCTGATCGAACTGCGCTACGACAACAACGGCCAGCTCATACCGTCGGAAGAAAAACTAGTCACAGAACACGTGCTGCCTGGCGACAACTAAATCTTCATGTCGATTTCGCATGCGGCGCTGCCTTTATCAACAGCACCGCAAGCATGCAACGTCACACAGTTGCCTTAAAGCGTCGTTTCCGATGCCAGGACAGTATTCTGCCCATTGGAATAGGCCGCCCCGTTTCCATTGGACAGTTCGTTTGGTTGGAGCGGCTCCGGGGCCGTTTTCTTTCCTTCTTGCCCTATTCCCATAGTCAATGCGGTCAAGCCGGCAAGCCCTCCAAGCTGCATCGACTCCACGGCGCTGCTCGGCACAATGACAATTGTCGAGTTCTGCTTCAAACCTTCGTACAGCATATTCATCGCTCGCAGGTGAAATGCCACAGGATTATTGATATAGGTTTTTGACGCTTCACCGAACTTCTCAGCAACTTGACGTTCCGAATCGCCAAGAATAACCCTGGCTTGACGCTCACGCTCCGCTTGCGCTTGCATCGACATCGCACTTTCAAGCCCGCTCGGGATTAGTACGTCCTTAACTTCTACCGAGATCACCGTAATGCCCCACGGTTCCGTCCTCTTATCGATAATCTGCTGCAGTTGTCCGCTGATGACATCCCTGCCTTCCAGCATATTTGCCAGCATGGTCTTACCAATCACATCCCGCAGAGCAGTTTGACATGCCCAGCCGATCGCTGTCTGATAATCCGCCACATCGAGCGCAGCCTTCTTCGGGTCGAGCACCTGCCAGAACAGCACAGCATCGACATCGACCGGGACTGTATCCTTGGTCAGTGTCTTCTCTGCTTTGAACGACATTGTAATGACTCGCGTGTCGATCCAGTAGACGATTGAGTCGACGATTGGGATGATGAAAAAAAGGCCAGGACCTTTGAGTTCCTGAAACTTTCCCATCCGCAAGACAACCGCTCTATCCCACTGGTTCGCCACTTGAGCCGATGACGACACCAAAAGCGCAATTACAAATGTAACAGCGACAACAGCAATGCTCACCCAGCCCGGCGACGCGGCATGGAGCCCGAAAGCGATCAGGATGCCAATGGCCAGGATGACCACGAAAAGGGCGGAAGGTAAAGGACTAATGGATTTCATGTGAAGATCCCCCAGAGCGCACCCGGCTGCGTGGAAATTGAGAAGAGTGTTTACCGGGAGGTCGACACCGTAGAGGAATGAGCAACGTTCGTTGCTTACGTGACTCTATTGGTTACCCAATTAAACAAGAACTTAGTCGAAGACGAAACACTACTCTGTCCTGCTCCCGCCTCTAACGAACTTTTTCGTCATTTGCCAAATCGAAAAAGGAACATTCGACGTCGATATCTAATAAGGTCCCTATGAGACAACTGTTTCTTCTCTTTCTGAGCGTTGTACTCCTAATGGCATCCGCAAAATACTCGGAAGCAAACCCGTCGCCAGGAGCACAGCAAACATTCCCGGTTCTGAACGTTACCGATCTCAATGGGAAGAAAATGACATTGCCCCGCGATTTCGATGCTTCGTACAATCTGTGCTTGATCGCATTTTCACGCAGTCAGCAGTCAGACGTCATAACCTGGATTAACGGAACCAAACCCATCATTCAGTCTGCCGGAGTTTCCTTCTACGAGATGCCGACGATCTCCCGGCTGCCGGGCTTCGTTCGGGATTTTATAACCGCCGGAATGCGACGGGCGATTCCTGATGACACCGATAGAAAACACACGATCACCCTTTTCATTGATAAAACGCCGTTCAGGCAAAGCCTCGGATTAGGCACCGAAAAAAAGATCTACGCAATATTGGTGGATCGGCAAGGCAACGTCCTCTGGTCAGCGTCCGGAGACTTTACAAACGAAGACGGCGAATCACTGCACGAATCGCTCGCAGCTCTCAATCTCGCACCGAGACCTGTATGAAGTAGTTGCGTCGGCAGGCATCTAACTTCAAAATTGCCAAACCGGCCTCTCCATACTCAACTAAATAGGATGGTCAACACTATGGACCCGAAGTTAACTATTGCCGCAACAATCGCTTTAGCCGTCAACGTCGTTTCTGCGACACCTGCCTTTTGCGCCCCAATCGAAGCCGCCGGCTCGGAGCCGAGCCCGTCACTTACTGTTTACAACGAAAACTTCGCTGTAGTCAGAGACACAATTCTGCTAAACCTGGTTTCCGGGATCAATCACATTACCTATACCGGAATTACGTCGAAGGTAGAACCCGATTCGGTAATATTGTTAGACTCTGTGGGAAAGCGCACTTTGCAGATCCTGGAGCAAAACTATCGCAGCGACACTGTTTCAGAAGGCCTGCTGCTTTCGCTCAATGAAGGAAAAACTATCGACTTCCAAAAAATCGATTTAAATGGAGTCACAACACTCATTGAGGGAAAGATCATCCGCAGCGGATACAGGCCGGGCGAACAGCAATACAATCCATACAATAATGGCTACGGACAGCAGGACAACTCGCCGCTGATTGAAGTCGATGGAAAATTGCAATTTGGACTGCCGGGCACACCGCTTTTTCCAGAGCTATCCAGCGACTCGATACTAACTCCGACCCTGGACTGGACAATTTATGCCGATAAATCAGGTGCGTTGGACGCTGAACTGGACTACATCACCGGGGGATTGACCTGGAACGCCGCATACAATGTAGTTGCCCCGGCCAAAGGATCAAATCTCGATATCACAGCCTGGGTCACCATTGACAACGAAAGTGGAACAAAGTTCGACAACGCCAGGATCAAACTTATGGCTGGAGATGTCAACAAAATCCAGCCTCAATCAGGAGGCCGTCTTGCCTCCGACGACATGGATAAAGTGGCTGACTATCCCGCCCAAAACACATTTGCCAAGCAACAGGCGCTCGATGAATACCACCTTTACACTTTGCCGAACGCTACAACCTTGCAGAATCATGAGACGAAACAAGTCCTATTCCTGCATGCTACTGGCGTCCAATCGAAAGAGCTTTACGTCTACGACGGTCTCAACCTTGACCCGAATCAATACAACGGCTGGAGTTACGAAAATATAAAATCTGAAAGCGCCTACGGGACCAACTCTACTACTAAGGTTGCAATCGAACGCGATTTCGTAAATTCTGCTTCGAACGGTTTGGGCGTCCCGTTGCCCGCAGGTCGTGTTAGGTTCTACCGACGCGATAATGACGGTCAGCTTGAGTTTATCGGCGAGGCGAACATCGATCATACTCCACAGGACGAAACAGTTAAAGTGGTGACAGGAGATGCTTTCGATATAGTCGGAAGCCGCACTCGGACAAACTATTCCATCGATAACGACAACAACGACTTAGATGAATCGTTCTCGATAGTCGTCACCAATCACAAGCAGACCCCGGTCGAAGTCGCAGTAAGAGAGCACCTCTATCGCGAAGCAACCTGGACCATTCGGACAAATTCGGATAGCTACAACAAAATCGATTCGA
This sequence comes from Armatimonadota bacterium, assembly GCA_003134215.1. Taxonomy (GTDB): domain Bacteria; phylum Armatimonadota; class Armatimonadia; order Armatimonadales; family Capsulimonadaceae; genus BOG-944. The sequence goes on along the minus strand of PLAD01000182.1, from coordinate 1,337 downwards.
ATACGATTGAATTCCCGGTGACCGTCCCTGTCGGGGGCAGCAAAACCGTCACCTACACCGCCCATTACGCTTGGTAGAAGCGCCGAGCCGATGATCCTCCTGGACCATTGCTTATGGGAGCCTCTTGGTCGGGCGATTGATTGTTACAAAGCACAAACTAATTTGTGCGATAGGATTGATTACTGGATAAACATGGTATAGTAGACCTGAAGAACCGGAAACGTTCGGTTCGGCTATATCTGATACCGCTTCCTGTTACGTCTGTTTTCTATCCTCTTGGTTCCTTCACAATCGAGCCGAGGCGTTCGAAACGTCTGATCGCTGCGATACTTGATCCATGGCTCTCTAAGCTGCTCCCTATGAGTTGGAGCGGTTTATCTTAAGGAACTTTAGAAATGACAACCAAGCTTTATGTCGGCAACCTGTCTTATGACACCACCGACAAGACCCTTTCCGACTTTTTCGTTGCCTACGGCACCGTCTCGAGCAGCCAGGTAATCACCGACCGCGAAACCGGCCAGTCCCGTGGCTTTGGCTTTGTGGAAATGTCGTCGGAAGACGAAGCGCAGAAGGCCATCGGCGGCGCCAACGGCCAGTCCCTCAACGGACGAACTTTGACAGTCAATGCTTCCAAGCCTCGTGAATCGAGCGGCGGCGGTGGTGGTGGTCGAAGCGGCGGCGGCGGAAGCCGCGGCGGCTACGGCGGCGGTTACGGCGGCGGCAACAGCCGCTATTAAGCTGCGATGCGTCTAACCGACGCACAGTAGCGTAAAGCACCTCTTCAGGCAAAGCCGCCCGGAGAGGTTCTTTATTTTTTGTAATTACAGCAGGTATCGATCGAAGATGTCGGTAATTGTCGGCACCTTATTTGTCTGACCTATATGCGGCAGTCTATAGAGATCTTCGATCGTCCTAAGAACACTCCAGTGGTTAATGCCGACGACTGCATTAAACACCGGAGGGCCGGACGGTTCAGTATCTCCGTTAATTAATGAGGTAAACGCTCTGCTGTCCGCCTCCGGAAACTGACCTCTCTTGATGTCGGCACCGTAGAAAATGGTCGGAACCCGGTTAGTCGATGCGTAATCGTCCTCATCCCATGTGACTATCAGTAGGCTGTTATTGGCTTTAGCCCATGCTGCATAGGCGCCGATATTCTCTTCCAGCCAGATATCCCCTTGATTGAGCAGCGCATTCCCACTCGGGCTAGCACTATTACCATGGTCATCGTCTTTTTCATTGGGGACGACGATCGAAACGGTGGGTAATCGGTCAAAATCGCCGGTCGACGCAATCGATGCGAAAGTGCTGAAGGGCTGATTAGTGACTGCTGGCAG
>PLAD01000115.1 GCA_003134215.1 Armatimonadota bacterium | reverse complement strand
AAATGTTTAGGGAGCCGTAAGCGAGACTCAGTAATGCCGGCAAGAGAATCCCATGATCTGTACTGCAGTCGAACAATCGGATTAAGCTTGAGGACCACGCCCTTTGCACGCAGCGCCTCGTTCATCTTGGTCGTCCGGGTGGTGTATCCCGAGGCAGTTTCATGAAAGATCAGAATGTATTCTGCCGACAGCATACTGATCAGGGAAACTGCTTTGCCGACAAGGACGACCAGATCCCCGAACCGGCCTGCTAAAACTTCGGCCAGAGCACCGACTGTAGTAATCGGCTCCGTAGCTTCTACGGTAATGGGTACCGGTTGGAAGTCTACAGTGACATGGGATCCCTCGACATGCAGCGTCCCGCGTCCTACACCCGGAACCACGACATCGAACGGAAGCGCATTTGGTCCGAAGTGATCTAGTGCATACATGCCGCCGCCTGCGACTGCTTTCGAGTACGCTGACTTTGCGACATCTCTGGTGGAAGGTTCCAGGAATAGTCCGACAAATGAGAACCGAGGTAAGTGTGCCGTCGTTTGATTGAATCTTAAGAGTGAAACTGTTGAAGTAACAGAGAAATTGCTTGGTTCAAACTGCAAAAGAAGCTCGTAGAATTTGGGGAGGAGGTGCTGGTAGAGGTCGCTTAGAGTGGAATCGCCCCGACAGCTCTCAAGAAAAGATGCAGCCCAGCTTCGGACTGTTTCCGCAGTATTTCTTCCTTTGGCAGCGGTCTCCTCGTCGAGGTTGCTCAGCGACTCATCGAAACACCAATCCAGAAGCTGCAGTAATGCGGGACCGAAGTAGTGCAACTGTACATCATGCGCAATTTGAGGGGTTCCAGCAGTTTGAACGATCCCGCGCCAGCCGTATGCATTCGTGTGCTCTTCGAAAAAACGACGGCGGTCTGAGTAGTCTCGCCCTGCAAGTCTATTGAACGGAATGCCTAACGATTCGTAAAACGATCGTGTCGGCAGATCTTCACTTCCAAGCAGCGCCGAAATCTCGCCCGCAGCGCTCCACAAGCCTCTCGTGGCGCCGTCATCATGCGGTAGCGCAATAAACTCTCGATCGTCGGGAACATGTGCAGTCGTTTTTGCAAAGTAGTCGGTATCATGAATACCGGCGATTAGTTGCGCTGATGGCCAGTAGATGTCAAGCATTCGACGCCAAGCGGCCTTGACGGGCTCGTCCCAGAATACGGTCTGGCCTAATGCAAGGAACGGACTGTTCGTCGCGCGATCCTTGAGGTCTTCCAATGTACTGTCAACTGACGGGTGGGGCATAAGGGTTTATTCTGGGCGTTAAAAATTGTACCCTACTCGGATAACCCGACTCGATTGTAAGGAAACTTCACAATCGCTGTAAACAGTGGAGCCGCTGACGGCGTTCCATTGATAAAGATTTGTGAGATGGAGATTAAGGAATTTAAATGGCTGAGTTCAAACCTTTGGCGGGATTGAGATTTAACACAGAGATTACTGGACCCCTTGACAGCGTGGTCGCTCCTCCGTACGACGTCATCAATGCAGCGGAAGTTTTTGGGCTGCAGGCGCAAAGCCCATACAATGTTACACATCTGACGCGCCCTGCCGGCGCCGAACCCTACGAAGCGGCCAGGGCGCTCTTTACTGAGTGGAAGTCCGGCGATGTGCTTGTCGAAGAAAAGGCGCCCGTCTTTTACATTTATCGACAGCAGTTTCGTGACCCCGACACGGATGAAGACTTTCCTGAGCGTGTGGGTGTGATCGGCCTCCTGAAAGTTGAGGATTACTCCACCGGAAAAGTTTTGCCTCACGAGAATACACTGACAGCTGCGCGCGCTGATCGACTCAGTCTTCTACGCAAGACGCTCGCGAATTTCGAGTCGATCTACGGCCTGTACTCCGATCCTGATGGAGTTGTCGATTACGTTATCAACGGGCCGAAATATGCCAGACAAGTCGTGGGAGAAGTTGCGGACTCAATCGGCAGCAGCCATACCCTGGAAACCATAGATAATCCCGAAGCAATGGCGATTATCTCGAAGTATCTTGAAGAGGTGCCGATCTTCATTGCCGATGGTCATCACCGGTATGAAACTTCGCTCGGATTTTCAAAAGAACGGCTGGACCTGCCGAATGCATCATATATTTTGATTACGCTGACGGCGTTGGAAGACGAAGGATTATTGGTGCTCCCGACACATCGCCTGCTTCGAGGCTTTTCGGAAGACGAGATTTCATCCCTCCCGGATAGACTTCGATCGTCCGGCTTTAGCGTTGTAGAAAATAAACTGAAGGACACGGATCTTAAACCTCTGCACTTTATATTGGTTACCCCGCTTGGTGAATATGTCTTTGGACTTTCCGATGCAAAAACTGCAGGGAAGCTAGTTCCCGGTGATCAGTCGTTTTCTTGGAAGACGCTCGATGTCAGCGTACTTCATACGCTGGTTATTGGAGAACTGCTGAACGTTCCGCTTGACAAGCTTTCTACGACCGACCGTATCTCATATACTCGCGATGCTGAGGAAGCGAGACGCAAAGTTGCATCAGGCGATGCGCAAGCTGCGATTGTGATGGGCCGTCCGACGGTTGATCAGATGAAGGCCGTCTCGGAAGCTGGAGATAAGATGCCGCAGAAATCAACGTTCTTCTATCCGAAACTCCTGTCAGGACTCGTACTTTACGATTTGTCTTAAACTATCCGTCCATGTTTGAGGGCTACTTTGTGAAAAAAAGTGCAAATGATTGAATTCGGATTGGGCTGTGTGTTATACTATTGCCCGAAGCTAGAGGAACACCGCAAATAAATTGTGCAATGGAGCCCAAAAACGAGCGCTTAGGCGCTGACGAACCCGAGAGTAAAGCAGAACACGGTCTCGACGACGAGGATGTTTCAAGCCCACAGCTGCCTCCAATCCCTGACCTGCCGCATCCGCCGGAAGTCTCATACAAACGCCCGCCCTTAAAGNNCATATTGGTGTTAGCGATGCTCAAAACAAGATAAATGTAGCCGCAAGGATAGGTTCAGGCCTATCCGCAGGTATAACATTTGCGTCGAGCGTTGTGGTCAGCGTTTTGATTGGAATGTGGCTTGACCATCGATTTGAGCCGAAGTCTACAACGCCTTGGGCAACCGTCTTTATGTTGATTATCGGGTTCATCGCCGGGTTTATGACATTCGTAAGAATCTCCAGTGCTGCAGAGAGAAATTCAAGGCATAGACCATGAGCAAGGTGATTGCTGATCGAGCAGTTGAGACTCTTGTTGAGAGCGAGAGCGCTCAGGCCGCAAAGCCAAATTCTGCTTTGCCAACACTTAAAGAGCTCTTTGTCCCTCCATTGTTAATCAATGGATTGATCGTAGCGATGCTGCTTCTCGATAAGCACCTTCTTACGGCGCTTGCACTAGTGGGAGGAACTGTTGTCGGACTGATTGTATTTTCAGCCCTGCATTTCTTCGCAGAGAACATTTTTGGTGTACTTTCCGGAGCCACAGCAGGACCGACCAGTC
>PLAD01000361.1 GCA_003134215.1 Armatimonadota bacterium | reverse complement strand
GGATTTTTGGCGATCTGACCCTGGAAGAAAAGATTGATCGATTGGCTGAAGTCGCCGTGAAAGTCGGACTCAACTTACAGAAGGGCCAGGAATTGGTGATCAGCGCGCCGCTGGATGCACTTCCACTGGTAAGGCGAGTCACAGAGCATGCCTACAAGGTTGGAGCTCTCGCGGTTACGACGTTTTACGCCGATGACGCTTCCATCCTCTCACGATATAAATATGCGCATGACGAAACCTTCGATTATGCTCCAGCTTGGATGGGAGAGGCGATGGCCAATGCCTTCCGCAGCGGCGCAGCAAGGTTCGCTGTTTCCGGGGCAAATCCTGCGCTGCTTGCCGGGCAGGATCCCAGCAAAGTATCGCGTGCAGCAATTGCTGCATCGAAAGTCGGTAAGCCCGCAATGGAGCTGATCACAAAGCACGTGATCAACTGGTCGATCATCGCAGCGGCGACTCCAGAGTGGGCAAAACTAGTCTTTCCCGATGACTCAAGCGATACTGCCGTGCTCAAACTGTGGGATGCTATATTTTTCGCGTCCCGAATCACGGGCGCCGACCCTGTGGCTGACTGGCGTGAGCATGCAAGCAATCTCAAGAAGCGAGCGNNGGCGGAGGCGGAGGTCCATCGGGTAACGGCGTTTTCTGCAACCCGAATATTCCGACAGAAGAGTGCTTCACCACACCACATAAGGACCGAGTGGACGGAACTGTCGCGGCATCGAAGCCGCTATCCCATCAAGGCACGCTCATTGAGAATATTGTCTGCCGCTTCGAAAAGGGGCGCATAGTCGAAGCGACCGCAACTGCCGGCCAGGATGTTTTACAGAAGCTGATCCAGACCGACGAAGGGGCAAGCAGGCTTGGTGAAGTCGCTCTTGTCCCCCACTCCTCTCCGATCTCTCAAAGCGGGATTCTGTTTTGGAATACACTGTTCGACGAAAACGCTGCCAGTCATATTGCCCTCGGCCAGTCGTACGCGACATGCATTATCAATGGGGAAAATAAGGCGGCGGATGATCTGACTGCGCTCGGCGCCAACTCGAGCCTTATCCACGTCGACTGGATGATCGGTTCAGCGTCGATTGATGTGGACGGCATCGGCAACGACGGAACATCGGAACCGCTGATGCGGGCAGGCGAGTGGATGTAAAAAACAAACGGGGGCGAAGGAATTTCGACATCAACCGTCGTACATGCTCATTAAACAAAATAAGTCCTGATTTGCAGAACGTGGTTCCGTTGAGAGTCTCGAAAATAGTCTTGTAAAGGTGCTGCCATGGAATATACGATAGTCGATCAGCCTGCATTTACTCTGACTGGCCAGGGATTAAGAGTTTCGACCAAAAATGGGCAGAACTTTACACTTATACCGCAGTTTTGGGAAGACTGCGAGGCGAATGGTTTGATCGACCGAATTAAATCGTGGTCATCACCGAAACTTTTTCCTTCCGGCGCAGTATTCGGGATCTGCACCGATTTTGCTGCCGACATGTCCGAGTTCACCTACGCCATCGCAGCTGAGCGAAGCGAAGGGGCCGCGCCGGCCGAACTGATCGAGTTTCCAATTCCACCTGCCTCCTGGGCCTGCTTCACTGCGATCGGGCCGCTGCCGGAGTCGATACAGTCTGTATGGAAGCGAATATGGTCCGAATTCTTTGATGTATCAAGTTATTCACACGGCAATGGCCCGGAAATCGAAATTTATTTTGGCGGTAATCCGTCGAGCGCCGACTTCACCTGTGAAGTCAGAATTCCGGTGGTTAAGAAATGAGTGGAGTGCGACTCCTCGTTGGCACGCGTAAAGGCGCCTTCGTCCTGACATCTGATGAGAAACGGCAGAAATGGGATATCGCCGGACCGCATTTTGCCGGCTGGGAGATATACCACGCCAAAGGATCACCTATAAACCCTGAACGGCTATACGCTTCTCAGTCAAATGCCTGGTTCGGACAAGTAATCCAGCGATCGGACAATGGCGGCCACGATTGGCATACAGTCGGCAACAAGTTCTCATATGAAGGCGTCGCCGGTACGCACCTCTGGTACGACGGCACCCAGCATCCATGGGAATTCAAACGAGTGTGGCATTTCGAGCCTGACCTTAGCGACGAGAACACTGTTTATGCCGGAGTGGAGGATGCGGGTCTTTTTAAATCCGTTGACGGCGGCGAGAGTTGGACAGAGCTTGACGGTCTCCGAAAACATACTTCGGGTCCGTCGTGGCAGCCGGGCGCGGGCGGCATGTGCCTGCACACCATCATGCTCGACCGCGCGCACCCCGAGCGCATCGTCATCGCCATCTCCGCGGCGGGCGCGTTCCGGTCCGACGACGCCGGCACAACCTGGAAGCCCATCAACAAGGGCCTCTACTCCAAGTACATCCCAAACCCCACGGCCGATGTCGGCCACTGCGTCCACCACATCGCGATGAACCCAGCCAAGCCGAACACGCTCTTCATGCAGAAGCACTGGGACGTCATGCGCTCGGACGACGCCGGCGACAATTGGACGAAGATCTCCGGCGACCTCCCCACCGACTTCGGCTTCG
>PLAD01000329.1 GCA_003134215.1 Armatimonadota bacterium | reverse complement strand
TGCCGACGCAATGAAACTGCTAAATCAGAATTGGCGGCGCGCAAGGGCCGCCCTTCATCACAAGGGCATCCTCTATTACGGCATGCGCGTTGCCGAACCGCACCACGATGGAACACCACACTTTCACGCGCTGTTATTCTGCGATCCGCACGACTCCGACAATCTCGCCGAGATTATCCGACACTATTGGCTTCAAGACGACGCCGACGAGTACGGCGCAAATTCACACCGCGTAAAAGTAAAAACGCTGAGTCTCGATACCGGATCTGCTGTCGGCTATATCGCAAAATACATAGCAAAAAATATTGACGGCTTCAACGTCGGAGAGGACTTTGAAGGCGAAGGCGACGCGATAGCGACTTCTGAACGAGTTGAGGCATGGGCGTCAACTCACAGAATCCGACAGTTCCAGCAATTGGGCGGACCTATTATCACCTTGTGGAGAGAACTTCGACGCCTTCGAATGACCGTTACGAACCCTGCAATCGAAAACATACGGTCGGTGGCCTGCATCGGAGACTACAGCGCATTTGTGAACAGGCTGGGCGGAATCGCGCTCGGACGCAAAGTTGCGATGCGATTGTGGAAGCAACGTACAGGGGAGATCACTCAGTACGAAGAGGTACGCGGTCCAGAAGTAGTTGGCATCCAAGCTGGCGCCACCCGACTGTATACGCGCGACCGAAAATACAGCGTTAAATGGAACTCTATATTGTCAACCATCGTCCGATCTTTTCTTCCTTGGACCCGTGGCAATAACTGTACGGCTTGTCCAGAAAAATGGAGTTCGCGCAGGGAGTTAAGAGGCCGCCTGCAGGTGTATCAGTAGCTCGGCCCAGCTTCCAGATCTTCGCACGTCGGATTCCAACGCCACTCCGATTCGAATATCGATCCCAGCTGAACTCTGAGCGGATGCCCAGGCGCCCGCGGCTGCCAACTTCAATCTAGCCTCGCCGGTGGAATCCATCCAAAAATGATCGGCCTTAACCTCAAGTAATAGGTAGTAAGCTGATCCGGCATTCGGCATTCTCAAGAGAAAATCGGGCCAGTAATGGCCCACATGCGTATCTATCTTTAATCGCACGGGATCATTTCGAACCCACCAATCAACATTTGTATCGCGATCAATGAGCGATGCAACAATTCCTTCAGGTTCCGAATCAAATGCATATGCCGAATGAAGAGATTTTTTCCAGCCGCGATAAAGCGTTCGTACGGCAAAACCCCCGGAACCAAATTCGGATAAATCCTCTACTGTCATAGTGGGCAGTGCGATTCCTGGGGTAAGGGCCAACGACTGCTCCCCAACGAAGCTTGGAAACTTGAGGATATGTCGTTCCGTACCAACATCAAAACCGGCAGGTTTAATTCGGGCGCCTTCCTCAAGAACCCGAGCGATCTCGCCGCCAACCTCGACCGGATCAAACTCCACGTCTGGGGAATTAGGTTTCGCAACGTCAAGCCACTCGCGAATAAGCTGTTCAATTCTGCTGGAATCACGGGAATCCGAAAGATATCGAGCCAAATTGCGAACTACTCGATTTGCAGTTACCGCGATAAATCGATTCCGCTCAATCTTTGGTCGACCGTAGCCCAATCGGGTTTGCGCAGCAGACAACTCAACATCTGTAACTATGGCCTCCCGAACTCGGCCAAGGGCTGCGGGCTCCATTCGGATCTGCAATTCCTCTTCAACGACTTCGTAATTGAAGTACTCAAAACACTCGCTTCGAATAGCTGGGACCGGGACTACCACTGAGACGGGATCTGGCGCGTCGAACTGAGTAATTGTCATTCCGTCATTTGTGACCGGGTTGATTCCGCCCCATTCAGTGGATTCACGAATAATTTTCTCAAGCGATGCTTTTCCAAAGCAAACTACATCGAGCTCGTCCAAAACAGGATTTCCGACTCGCCGACCAGCGGGAAGGCGAAGACCGCGCCCCATTGCTTGTAACGCTCCTTGGAACGTGGCCATAGCTCGAAGGGGGGTGACGACGTAAACATTTGTCACATCCCAACCTTCCGTGAGTTCCATTACATTGATTACCACTCTCACGGGATTAGCTATATCTTCAATGCCAATTAGCCGCTCAATTTCTTCTTCGCTCTTTGACATTGCGGAATGAGTAAGTAGAACCTCATCCGCTCGAATTCGCCCCGTTTCGAGGACCCAACCCTCAACTGCCTCTGCATGTTCGATATCTCGAGCGAAAAAAATGCAGACCGGCTTTGTGGCGGAGAAATTGAAATATTGTGCCTCTTCAGTAGCGGCCTGCTTCCTGTCCAATCTATCAAGTGAATAAAGGATCGCGGCGCGGTCGATATCCTCTGGCTCTAATCCGGAATCACGAAACTCGCGCACGCAGATATGTACACTCTTTGTGTATAGGCCCTCCCGCAATGCTCGCGTCAATGTGTATTCATACAAAAGATGTTCGCCTGACTCTCTACGCGGCGTAGCCGTGAATCCAAGCTGCAATGCGGGAGAAAGATGGCGGACCGCATTGGCCCAAGCTGTTGTCTCNNCCTTCATCTGCTAGTACGACCAAATCTCCGCGAGAACGAAGCTTCTCAGCTGGCGAAGCATCCGCGAAAGTCGGTCGACGTGAAAACCTTTCACTCGAAGCAATTAGCTGCGGTGATAGGAGAAAGATCTTAGGCCCTGTTGAAGCGAGATCCCCATCAAATTCAAATGCGCGTGGGCTGTCGATCTCATCCGCCCTTACAACACTGGGCTCTGGCACAAGATTTGGATCAACAAATAAGTATTCTCGAAATCGAGTGTCCAAGGCACTTTCAAATCGCCTTAACACCGCACGGCGCGGGGCCAGGATCATGAACACCCTTGCTTCGTTAGCCAGCCACAATAATGCGATTACGGCTCCGACCAATCGAGTCTTGCCAACTCCGGTTGCCATCGCAATCGTAAATGACGGGTGGAAGTCATGGCGCCATCCATCCTTGATAGCCAAGAACTCTTTTCTCTCGTCTGGACTGCACCTTGACAAGGGCTTTGGTAATCGAATTAAAGCGTCCCGAATCTCGCGCAGCGCCTCCGCTTGTGGAGACCGAAGACCCATGGTACGGACAACCAAATCACACGCGTCGCGTAAGGTACTTTCGCGACTCAAAGTGATACAGCCGCAATCGAAAGGTCGAATGGGATGCGACGAAATTCAATGCTTGATCCGATCGAACTTTCCGTGGGAATCGCCCCAACGTGAAAATAGACGCGAATCCTGCTTCCTCGCGCTATTTCCTTTGCATGAGAATCAAGCAAACTCGTGACTGCGTTGCGATTGAGTCGCCTTGAACTAGACAAATGGATTGCTATTACCTTTCCGTCGATTGACTTTGCAAAGGCCCCAGAGTCAGAACTCGGGACTGAAATAAGCCCCTCCACTGACGCGAGTGCTGATAGAAATTCTGCTGTACCTTCCTCATATCGGCCGTAGTTGATGGAAGTAACGCCANNAAGTAGTGAACACCGCCAGTGCCAGACGCTTTTGTTCCGGAAATAAATCCAACGCCGACTGGTATCGCGTGTTGTCCTTTTGCGGCATGTAATAATCTCGGACGCAGCAATCCGCCACGCAATTTTGGGGCAGGATTGATCTCGGTGTAGATGGCTCGTCGACCGGCCGCCACCGCAAGCGAAGCCATCTCAGCAGCCGGCGATCCTAAGTCAATTACGAATGAGTTCGCACGAGTAAAAAGGGCTAAAAGTCGAGTCATTAGGCGAGATGGCTTTGAATAGCCGACGGTTTCGGAAATTGTTCCGGCCTTTGCTAGCTCCTCGAGGTCGCTCTTCGCAGATTGCGAGTAACCGACGCTATTTAAAGCTGTCTCAGCCTCGCTCCCCTTTCCCGCTGAGCCAAGCCAGACGCTTGTTTGATTAAGCGTTTTAAAGGTTGCATTGTCCAAGTATGTTTTCAAAGCGGGAATTGCGTCGGCCTTCGACTTGAAGTCCACTGAATCAACAGCGGCGCGCGCAAGGAGGGTGGAAAAGGGAAACTCCCAATACCTACTCTTGCCACCGCTTGAGCTTTTCCCAGGCCGAGTGGTTCCGAGCCAGGGATCTCCACCTGCTGCCAAAACACACGCAGAATACGTAGCACCCAGTTTTGCTGCGGGCAAAGTGATTGATTCGATTCGCAGGGCACCATCTCTCGGGATAGTCGCCGCCGCCAGGAGCCACGGGATATCTGCCAGAGGTGCGTCGTCATGGCCGGAGCTCACCTCAATTTGAAAGCGCCTTTGAGCAGTACTGCCCGCCTTGTCAGTAACTTGAAGCGTAAAATGAAATACTCCGTGTTGTGTTAATGAGCCTTTTGCCGCCCAAATAACGCCTGTCTTTGGATTAATGCGCCACATTCCGGGCGGCAATATGCCATCGACTACAGCCCATCGATAGGGACAAACATTGATCGCATAGTCACAATCAGGCTTGTTTGCGCCTTTCTGTTCTGCATTCCATGGCCCTCGCGGATCGCCGTCGGGATTTGCAAACCCCTCAGGGGGAACCTTCAAAGCCACCGCAGGGAGAGAACTGATTCGCCGCGCGAATAAAATAATGTTGTCATGCGTGGGTGACACTTCTTGCATGCCAGGCATATTTCTTGGACTGTATCCTTTTTGCCAGGCAACAGTGCCGACGTGATTTGCGGGGCCACCAATCTCGTCCATTAGTAGCCTAATGTAGTGCGTCTCTTCGATACCGCACAAGGCAGCGAGTACCCCATCATCGGCAAGTAGTGCGTAGGCACGACAGAGAAGGGAGTGTGTCACAGTCAGCCATGTATCGAGAACAGCCTCACGCTCGGCCGCATCAAACGTTCCTGCATTGGTTTTGATTCTGGGAATGTCGAGGTAGGCGAGAGACGCTCTTCGTCCGAGCATTCGTCGCAAGCAGTCCAATGCTACGATTGGATCTCCAGTTACGTACCAAGGGCTATTTATCGGGTCGACATTGCCATTCACGGGGATGAGGGGAACCGCGTTGGAAGCTCCTATCTCGTCTCGTGCGTCTGCGATATGCCATTCACGACTGGAAGACAAACTTACGCGCATGCCACGCGCTGGCCAATCAAGCCCGATTTTGATCTGACGCCGCGCTGCCACTATCCCTAGCTCCTCAATCGCATCCTTGGTTGCACTTCGTTCAACACTCTCGGGCCAACGCCTCCATTGGCTCTTTGGCCTACCCCAATCGGGGATCGCCTCTTGTATCGTAACCCAAGGGCGTAGTCCGCGTGATGCAGCAAGTCGCGGGACCGAATGAGTTCTCGATTCGTTCACTGCGTCAAAGAACCGGTGGATGTCAGCAGTGCGTTGTCCTTTGGCACCAACGATAAACACTCGCCGCCGAGTTTGTGACACGCCATAGTCTGCGGCATTAAGAATTCCTAAAGCCACACCGTAACTGTCCGTTCCTGAGGCGTTTCGAAGCTCTTCAATCAAACGCCGCGCGTAACTCTCGTTCGCACCGGTCATCAATCCAACAACATTCTCGAATACGAAAATATTTGGACGCACTACTCCCACTACTTTTGGCATCGTTGCGAGCAAGTCCCGTTCGTCGTTCTCACCTAGTCCTTGTCCCGCAACCGACCAAGGTTGGCAAGGCGGTCCACCGGAGAGCACATCAACCTTTCCCGCGAATTCGGACCAATCGGTATCGGTAAGATCTTGCTCCCGAATTTTGTCGATTGGAAACACACCTGACGCTCGAAGAACCTCACAAGCGAGAGGCCAGCGCTCAACTAAAGCAACGTGTTCCAGACCCAAGGCACGGCTTTTTCCTAGCGCGAGGCCGCCAAATCCTGCACAGATCTCCAGAGCAGTTTTGATTGGCATTCCAGCTGCCAATTTGGGGAGACTTCGAAACACATTCTCTGCGAGAGCCGGTGGAACAGCGTCTCCATAGCCACGAATCAGTAGCAGTTCGTCACGCGTAACGCTCGTACCCCAATCCATAGGAAAGCCTTGGAGCACCGCAATCTCCTCAGCTCGCAAGCGGCGGTATCGCAGATCTTTACGGTCGAGAAGATGTGCTTCCTGCGGAAACCGCCACCATTCGCGCCGAACGGTTGACGACGGCCTGGTCGGCTCTTGCGGGCGATGTTTTGGATCAAGCGCAACAGACAACGACCAATGGCAATCAGGCAACTCATCTGCGGGCTTGAGATGACCGAAAGGCAAATCGTTTGAATCGAGGCCTTGTCCATATTCAGGTAGCGCTGAGTCAATCCATGCTCGCACTCGTTCGATGTCGTAACGAACACTGCGACCTACGCTCACAGTCGGAAGACCCTTTGCTCGCAGCCGCCAAAGCGTTGTACGAGAAAGACTCAATAATCTGATTAGCTCACGCTCCTGTACCAATCTAGATATCGGGGCGACATCAAGACCCGGGAACAACTCACTAGCACTCATACTGTTACCTTGGAACAAATTGAAACAAGGGGAAACAATATA
>PLAD01000212.1 GCA_003134215.1 Armatimonadota bacterium | reverse complement strand
CAGAGGACAAAAGAGCCGGAGGAAGGATGGGCATCACCACGTCCCCTACCCTTAGTTATTCGGGGTCACTTCTTCCAGTAAATGCCGGACGAAGTACATCTCGCTGGTGTGATAAGCGACATGGAACGCGACGCAGATTAGAAATATGCGATAGGTATCGGGTGATGGCCAGTCGGCGGGACGACTGTCGCGATCGCGATTCGAGGGACGTATCCAATTAGTCGAACCAAATAACTTTCTCTGAGATTGGGCGGCGTTCGCCGGTCAGCCATTCGGTTGACGGCCAGCCGCACATAAAGAAGCCGAGGAGACGTGACGGCGACGAAAGACCTAATCCCTGTGCGACGGCCGGGCTGACCGAGGTTCCCTTTGAGTGCCACATTCCCGCAAGTCCCAGCGCGGAGGCCGTCAAGTGAAGATTTTGCACGGCGCAGGCTACGGCCATGATCTCCTCCTCCTCGGTCATTTGAAGCGCCCCACTCTCGTCGAGCGCCGGCGTCATCCCTATCGAAATCCACACCGGCGCTGCAAATGCTCTCTTGCGTGCGCCGCTATGATCATGCGAGGGCGAACCTTTTTCGGCATCTTCTACCTTCTGTGCGGCGGCAAAGAGTTCAGCCAGCTTTTCGCGCCCCTCCCCCATAAAGACAGTAAATCGCCACGGTTCGGTGTCGCCGTTGCTTGGCGCCCAATTCGCTGCATCGAGCATTGTTTCAATCAGAGCTGGATCAACAGGATCTGGTCTAAGTCGTGACAGTCCCATACTTCGACGGTTACGAATCGCTTCTAACAGGACGTCGGCTGCTGCGAGACCATTTTGTATTTGTTCGGTCATTCGTTGTGTTCCTTTTCCGAAAGGGGCAGTTCACATACTGTCGTCGACATCATCACTTATCCAGCGTTCGCGCAAGAACAATGAAATCGTCATCTGCCCAGCCCTCGGCCAATCCTTTCTCGTAGACGCCGGTCAGGTGAGCGGTTTGCTCTAACGAGATTGAAAGTTCGGCAGCAGTTTCCAACGCCAGACGTATATCCTTGGCCATGTTCTTTAGCGAAAACTGCGCAGTATAATCGGCCTTACGCAGCTTGGGTTCCTTTAAATCGGCGAGGGGGGAGTGAGAGACGTTCGGCGCCAGCGCGCTGAAAAAGCTATCGTCGGATATACCGGCCCGCCGGCACAAGGCAAGGCTTTCGTTGAGCGTCTGAGCCACTCCTGCAATGTTGAGATTCATTGCAAGCTTCAAAGTGGATGCCGATCCCAGTGCGCCAATATGTAGAAGCTTACTGGAAATAGGTTCGAGAATAGGCCGCGCTCTCTGGATTATGTCGGAACTGCCACCCAAGTAGTAGACGGTCTGCCGGTTCTCCGCGGCTATCTTACTACCGGTGAACGGCGCCTCCAAATATTTAGCACCGGTTTTTTCAACTTGATCTGCAAAGATATGAGTCCAGTGGGCAGAGATCGTGCTCGATTGAATTACCAGTTGATCAGGCCCGAGCTTGTGCACTATCCGATTTAATACAGACTGGACGGCTTGCGGATCGTAGACGATAATGAATATAACGTCCGCCTTGTCAACTGCATCGTCGATCTTCGCAAAGAAATGGGGGAAATCCTTCGGCGTTCGGTTCCAACAGCGCACCGCATGGCCGTCCGCAATAAGGTTCTTCGCCCAAGCGCTTCCAATAATTCCCAAGCCTAGAACAGAGACATTCATTTCAATACCAGACCTTTCCGCATCAGGCAGACCGAAAATACGAGGGTCAATTTTTGTAATATGCCCATATTCAGCGCTTTGCCATTAACATCAAATGCCGTGCTCGGACGTTAAATGTAAGGAGCCAGTGCGTCAGGAGTACTACGATGCTGTTGACGAAAACAAACACGCAAAAGATCACGGAGATAAGGTCCGGGTCTGGTCGCTCTCTCATCAGCGTAGGAACAGCCACTAGACCTGCGATCATCGGGAGTGTCGCGAGGCACAAAAGGGAACCGGCAGCAATAGAAAGCATGAACTGAAGTGTCAGTCCAGCCATTGAGTCTCGTGGGGCGGCAGACATGAGAAGTTTCTGAGAGCGCGTACGCAAAAGATAATAGACTGCATAGAGGGAAAGAACATAAGGAGCGATATAGATCGATATAGGAACGTTCATTATTGCAAGATAGCGATCAAACGAAAAAATGCCGTAGCCTGGTATGACGGCATGAACGAGAAGTGGAAGGAAAATGGTGAGCATGTATCCGAAACGAGCCCATCTATAGGTGTTATAAACGAGATCGTCCGCGAGAGAATTGTCATCGCTGACTACGGAATTTACAGCTATCGATGTCGACTCCGCTACGTAAAGTCCGTCGTTTGCCCACTGATCCAGTAGCTCCTTCACCTTGTCGAGCGTAATTCCAAAGCCTGAAAGAACACGGAATCCAAATGTAGAAGGGGATTCGAGGAAAGCCGTCAGCAAATGCTCGGTTCCGACTGTCGATTGCCCTGCGGCGGTCGCTGCATCTCCGGCCTGGCGTACCAGGGCGTGAAATTCAGACGAAACAGTGACATCGGTTATGTAGTTCGATGATTTAAACGACGGCGAAGTCCGATCGTTTCCGGATATAAATCCGCTGTTGCGCAACGAACCAGCGAGTGCAGGCACATCAAGTCCAAGTTCCGTTAGCAGACGAAAGGCATTACTCGAATCGGGAGCCAGGAGAAGGAGTCCGGCGAATACATGGCCATCATCGAGCGACTTGGAGTCCTGAAGCCAACACTGCTGCTGAGCATTAACGACGACATCTTTCAGCGGTACGGACATCCGGCGCCACAGCGCCATGCCAGAGTTTGCACCGCCACCGGTTATACCTGTTGCTGTAGTCAAAAATCCGCTCATACGTCAACTTTCATATTCTTTCGTCGGCAAAATATCAGAGAGCGATCAGCTCTAGGAGTTCCGCCGTGGTTGTTACCGGGCGCGAACAGGTGGTACCAACGCAAACATAGGCGACTGGCCGACCTTCCGGGTCAGGAAGATATTCGAAGCTGTCCATGCCATCTTTTAGCACAACGATCTTGTTCAAAGCGAAGCTGCGATATGCGGCCGATTTAAGCTCCTTCATTTCCGGCGAAGTGAGGCTGCCTACCAGAACTATTTGTTTTTGGGGAGAAAGATAGGCAGACACGGCACGAGCAGCGGTGGAGGCGAAATATGACTGCTCGCGATAGACTCCAGCAAGGGACGAGAGCACAGCTTCGGCGGCGGTTTTGTATTTGGTCGAACCGGTATGCGACGAGAGGCGAAGAAGCAGGAGCGCCGCAAGAGCGTTGTCCTCTTGCTCATATTTGTGCGCAGTGAGCGATCCGAGCGCCGCGGGATCTACTGGCGTATCGCGGAACAGAGCAGAGTCATTCGAATAGAGATCGCTCAAGGCGATATCCGCCAAGCCTCGGGCTTCGCTAAGATATCGCGCCAACCCGGTCGATTCGTAGAGATCAATGGCGGCCGAGCTCAATGCAACAACGTCGGATAGCTGATTGATTGGGCCGTTCCTGACATCATTAGCAAAGAAATGGCTTGGCGCAACCCGAACTGTCAAAAAATCGTAGAGGCGGATTGCTATGTCAAGTGCGGCATTGTCGCCCAACTGCTTGTAGAGCTCGGCAAACCCGGAGACGACGAGCGCATTCCAGTCGAGGTAAACCGTCCAATCGATGAAAGGAGTCGTCATCAGCTCCCGTTCGGCGAGTGGACGACCATAGTAGGCATCTTCCAGATCGGCATCCTGGCTTCCAGCAAAGGTTCCAGCGGAAGGGTCGAACATTACTTCCAGTAAAAAACGTTTGACATCGAGGGCAATATCTTTGAATTGTTCGTCTTTAAAGACAGAGTAGGCTAGAAGGCAAGTCTTCAAGAGACGGCTGTTGTCTTCGAGCATTTTTTCGTAATGAGGGATGCTCCAGTCTCGGGTTGTCGAGTAGCGGAAAAATCCGCCGGCAAATTGATCATACATGCCGCCGGAAGCCATCTCTAAGATGGTCTTCACAGCGACGACCCTGAGTTCTTCGTCCGCAGCGTCAGCATACTGCTCCAAGCAAAAGTTGAGGGCTTCCGGGTGCGGAAACTTCGGCTGCGTTCCGAAACCTCCGAAAGCTCGATCAAAGCTGCGTTTGATTTCTTTTCCTACATAAGCCGGAATTTCTTGTGTCAGTTCACCTTTGACTCGCGACGTAGAGTCGCGACGCTCTGACATTTCTCGAAGTTTCTCAGTGATTTCAACTCGGTTGATTTTATAGTATTCGGCAATATTTTCGAGCAGTCCGAGCATCTGGTCTGGAGTTAAATACGTGGCTCCATAGATCGGATCTCCGGACGGAGTTAGAAACGCGGTCGTTGGCCAACCACCCATGTTATAACGTGCGTTAATATCGGGGCGTCGATCGTTATCGACTTTAATTGGAATATAGTCTCGGTTGATAGCCGCGACGACTTCCGGATTTGAGTAAGTTCCGGAATGGATAGGGTCGCCAGGAATTCCGTGATCCATAACATGACACCAATGGCACCATACAGCTCCAATATCCAGTAAGATCGGCCTGTCAAGAGTCCGGGCCTCGGCAAAGGCCTCTTTGCCCCACTCCCGCCATAAAAGTTCTGCCATACGCGTGCCTCTTTCAAATACGGCCTAGAAAGAGTTTACCCTTCTTTCCGGCATAGGGCGGTTCAACGCAGCGCGCGTCTTATGTTGTAGCAACAGGAGGTCATACCTTCGACTGAAGTCAAGGCTGGGAACCGAGGTGGTAATTGTCCAAGGGACGAAAGATATAGTCGCCGGGACAAGCGTTCGCCAGGGATGCTAGGGCAACATATTAGTCGTATCAATTCAGCTTACCCTCCATGCGGTGCACTTCAGCGTAACTTCGTCCTATAGACCACTGACCTGTATACCGATAATTACGATAGTATCAGTACGTTTATTTTCTGCCACTGAGAGGCTAGTCAATATCAATGAACAGTGTTCCACTTCAAGCTACAAATAGTGCCAAAGCTCCCGTGAGGACAATCGGCGCAGTTGCTATTATCGGAGTCATCGCTTTGGGGGCAGCATTCGTGCCCGCATTTTATCACCGCAGCGCAGCGGCCGCTAATGTCGGCCCAAGTCCAGAAACACTGACCAAAGAAACTTCGCTGCATAACGACCTAAGCGTTCTGCGA
>PLAD01000317.1 GCA_003134215.1 Armatimonadota bacterium | reverse complement strand
GAGAGCGGCAATCGTATAATGTGCAGGAACTCGTCCTCGTCACCGGGTAACGTTTTCGCCGTTAGGCCGGCGGCTAAAAATGTGTGAATAAGCTCGGTGGAGTACCCTGGCGCAACGAATGACGAGAAAAGATGCGTCATCTCGGATGCCTGGAGGTGCACTTCCTCGGCAAGCTCACGATGCGCCGTTTCAAGCGCCGCGTCCCCTGCTTCGATACTGCCTGCTGGAATTTCGAGCATGACCTGGTTAGCGGCAAGGCGGAACTGCTTGACGAGAGCAACGGTTCCGTCATCATAAACTGGAACAATCGCTACTGCTCCGTGGTGTTCGACAATTTCACGTTTGCTGAATTTGCTGTTCTGGAGCTGGACTGTATCAACCCTTAGATTGATTACTTTGCCTTCATAGATACGCTCAGTACCGGTAATTATCTCAGTCAATTAGATTCTCCGAGAGAGGCGGCGTAGACACCGGCGGCAGCGGACGCCTCGAAAAATAGTCTGTCTTCATTCGAACCGCGTCCCATGGTGGTTACTGCTACCCCGCGCTGCTCGATACAATCGAACGATGCCAAGAAATCGGAAATCTCGATCATCGTGTGGCGCGCTTCGATGCCCTCGCATATGATACCCGCGGGAACTGGAATAACGCAGGAGGAACGGACCAGCTTGAGGGCGGTCAGCGAGTGATGGCTCACTCCGTGATGCCGAACGCGCTGATCGGCATTGCTGAGGCGAAGCACGGCAATCGGCGTTCCATAAAGCGCCGAAACGATATCGAGAAGCCCGGCCTGATCGATGGAACTGAAACCATACTTTGTTCCGGTCCCAGCGTTCCCCGGTCCCTGTCCGACAATAACGGCATCGGCGTTCAGAAAGTATTTTGCTGCAAGGAGAGCGGAATGAACGGTAACACTTTCGTGATCGCCTCCGAACGCCTGTCCTGCGGTAATGGAAGATGTAACAATACCAGCCGCTTTCAGGTGGGCCAGCAGTCGGCTGAACGGCGCGGCCATGCAGGCGGTGTCGGTCATAATATAGACAACGCGTCTGCCTGCGGCAGCGAGCGCTGCTGCCGCGTGCGCGATCNNCTCCCAAATCGGTTCGAGCTCGGGGTCTTCCTCCAACGCGTGAACTGCTAGCTGGCTGGGGGTATAGCGCAGCTTCATGATATGCCCGGAATCAGCACTTTCGATAGGAAGAGCGCGGCCGGCAACCGCGATGACGAAGTCGACTCCACCCGTGCCGAGTCGGAGAATGTTGGCTGTTCGGTTGAGAAGGACACTATCGCCCGTGTGGACCGGGCCGACTATAGAAGAATAGGCGATTGCAGGGCCGTATTCGGTGATGAGATGTGCTGCGCCGTCTGACAACGACGAAATCTCCACCACGGTTGCGATCGCCTGATTCAGCACTTAGCCTGTATATTCAGCCGCGGCGACGGCAATCGCGACAATGAGGTCGGCGGATTTGATCATATCGGAAATCAAAACGAACTCATCGTGCGTATGAATGTTTTGCATTCCGCATGCGAGAACAGTCGTGGGTACTCCGAACTTATTGAAGACATTCGCATCCGCCCCGCCTCCTGTCACACGAAGTACGAACTCAAGCCCGGCAGCCTCGGCAGCCTTTTCGACAATTAGCAGCGTCGGGTTGTCCATCGCCAGCTCATATCCGTCGTATGCCCGATACAGCTTCACCTCACACCTGCCGCCCATCTCCTTGGCGGTCTGTTCAAATAAATCGATCATGTGCGCTCGCTGCTTGTCGAGCTTGGCTTCAATTCGTGATCGAGCTTCGCATTTGAGATAAACGTGCTCGGCAATGATATTAGTTGCATTGCCTCCCTGAATGATCCCGACATTCGCCGTAGTCTCGGCGTCGATCCGACCAAGCTTCATCTGGGCGATCGCCTTGGACGCAATCCGTATTGCAGAGATACCCTCTTCGGGCGCGGCCCCTGCATGGGCCGGCTTACCGGTGATATGGACATCGAATATATCCTGAGTCGGCGCCTGATAGATGGCTGACCCGATCGGAGGCCCGCTGTCGAGGACGAACCCGTACTTCGCTTTAATATCCGAAGGGTCCATGTGCTTGGCGCCGACCAAGCCAATCTCTTCACAGATAGTCAAAAGCAGCTGGATGTCGCCGTGCGGAATATTGCTTTCTTCCAGGAGGTACATAGCCTCGACAATTGCGGCGACCCCGCATTTGTCGTCAGCCCCAACAATTGTCTTGCCGTCCGACGTGATATAGTCGCCGTCAACGATTGGCACAAGCCCCGGCGTAGGTTCAACCGTGTCGAAATGAGCGCTGAAGAAGATACTCGGGGCATCCGGCACCGTGCCCTTTTTGAACGCGATCAGGTTTCCGACATTTCCACCGACCTTGACACCGGCGTTATCGTAGAAACATTCAAAACCTAGCGATTCTAGTCGTGCTTTGGAGAGTTCAGCGGCGGCCAGTTCTTCACGGGGCGGCGTATTCTGGCTCGCCAATTCCACAAACATTTCAATCAGACGGTCACGATTTACGGTGGCGGTTTTCATGATTTTCAATATACTCGACTTGGGTCGATTTCTGTAAATTCGACGAAGCGACGAGAGGTTGATCAATCCATTATTCGCTAAAACAATAATCGGGGTCGTTGACAGGTGACGTCGTATTCGCCTACACTACGCAGATAATCACTTTTAATTCGGGAAAAGGTTACTTGTATGCTGCTTGAGAATAAGCTGGGGTTAATTTACGGAGTGCGGAACGAACGGTCGATCGCTTGGGGCTGTGCACAGTCGCTTGCCCGCGAAGGAGCCCGGCTAGCGCTAGCATTCTTTAGCGAACGCGAAGAAAAGGACGTGCGGAAGCTCGCAGCTACTCTGCCGAATGCAGACAGCGTAATCTTTCATCCGTGCGATTTGACGGTTGAAGATCAAATGATCTCGCTGCATGCACATATCAAGGAAGAATTCGGAAAACTCGACTTTGTTATTCACGGCGTAGCGTTCGCTAAGAAAGAAGATCTCAGCGGCAGATTTGTCGATACATCGGCGGATGGATTTGCGCTCGCGCTCAACACCTCCGCTTACACGTTCGTCTCGGCGGCGCGCCACGCCGAGCCGCTTCTCATCGACGGCGGCAGCCTGACTACACTCACATACCTCGGGAGCGAAAAGATCGTCAGAAACTACAATGTCATGGGAGTCGCCAAGGCGGCCCTGGAAGCATCCACAAGGTACCTGGCGAACGATCTTGGACCGAGTGGTATCCGCGTAAACGCGGTAAGCCCAGGACCGACCATGACACTTTCTGCGCGCGGAATTGCCGGATTTACCGACATGTATCGAACGGTTGCTGAATACGCCCCAATGCGTAGAAATACCACAATCTCCGAAGTCGGCGACACCGTTGCCTTCCTTTCGTCGGATTACGGTCGCGGAATCACCGGAGAAATCATCTACGTCGACGGCGGCCTGCACGCCCTGGCGGGCGGCCTACAACCAGAATAATCCTCGTGCCAGTCTGTCCAACTCCGGGTGCGACGCCTTGTTCGTCAAGAACTGGAGTGGTCATCGATTTATGGTCGACCTGTGCCATGCCTGCACGAAAACAATGCCTGACTTCGTTGCCGTCACGAACTCTTTCGATGGTCAGCCGGTAACCTTCGTTGGAGTTTCAAAGTTGGGTGCGACATCATTCTGGATATGCGTCGGTATCCTATGTCATCGATCCCAATCCCGAAGGGGCCGATATAGCTAACCTGCACTACGGCGTCACGGGTATACCAACCGATCTCGTAATTGACAAACACGGAGTAATCGCGGCCAGCGATGTGTGCGCGACACAAGACCAATTGACTGATTCGGTCAATGGGGCCTTGCAGCAGAAATGTTAACACTGTCCATCATTCTCGGCCCGTTGTGTACAGAGTTAGATCATCGTTGCGCTCAGCTATGTCGCTGATTCTAGAACGATACCAGTGCTGATTCGCGGCGGCGCCCTGTATCTTTCTGAGTTTGGATATTCACGGCAGAACGACAGATTTTGTGTAGGTCTGCTGCAGCGTTTCAAAGAACTTGCACCCCGGTCCAGACTCGAACTCGACAACGAGACGAACGAAAGCCTCATTTACGTTCTTCGTCGAATATACGCAAGCAAGCGGCAAAACGATAATAAGTTGGAGCTTGCGGTCAGACTCATGAATATGCCGGGAATATCCAGTCAACCGGCAGCTAAGCGCTACCTGAAAGAACTTGCCGCCAAAAACTCCAAGTCGACCTGGTGTTCAGCGATCAAAAGGGCGGCGCGCGCCGCCCTTGACGAATATTGGTATGTTTAAGTAGGACGCCGTTGAACCTTAATTAAAGCATGCGGTAGTAAGTCCCCAGCGTGCTTGGAGTGAAGTTGGCTCCGTTGGTAATTGGGACGAACGGGACTTGGCTTGCCTGGTTGTCGGAATAGATTAGCACCGCACCGCCGGAAAGGCTGACCGATCCGCCGGAATCTCCGGAGATTAGCGTGCCCGTATAGCTGACCGCGTTATTGAGGGTTACACCGCCGTTTGGAGTATAGATTAGGCCCACATCTGCACTTGATGCGCCTGCAAGCGACACCGCCGATGCCGGATTGCTGTTCAAGTCGATCAGTGCGGAAGAAGTCGGCGCTGAAGTTTCGTAGGTCGTCCCACTGCTGCATGTCACAGTTCCGTTGCAAACGATAATAACGCCGTCGTTCACCAACGTTCCGCCCTGTGCGATATTAATGTTGCCATTTACATAAAGCACATAAGGAGCGACAGCGGTCGTATCCGGTTGCAACGTTGTTGTGCCGCTTCCAATATCGAGATCTCCGGAGTAGTAGGCAGGAGCGGTAATAGTCGACGTCCCAGAAAGCGATCCAGTGGTATTCAAGTTTCCGCTCGGAAAAGTAGCCGTAGTCTGCTGCGAACTACCCAGCCAGGAAGCCTGCCACGATGCGACTTCGCTCGCATTGGGAAAAGTAAGCGGCGCGCTCATTTGCGTGACGGTAGTGTCGGGTGAAGAGGCTTGCGAGACGCTGAGTTCGTCGCTGCTTGTCTGCACCGAGCCGCTGACTGCCGATCCGACCGCTATCGAAACTTCGCCGTTCGCCATTATCCCAGCCTCGTTCGCTCCTGCGGAATCCTGAGTATTTGCAGCGCTCGTCATATTCACCGATCCGTTTGACAGAATAGCATCGTTCGGAAACGAGTAATCTGACGTTCCCTTTTGCACCCCTGTGCTTGACATTGTGAATGCGCAACGCACGCGACTGCTGACTGTTCCGTCGGGGGATGTACCGTCGCCCTCAATGACGAAACAATAGGTAATCGAACCCGACGATGTTACTGCAGAGGGAATGTTCACGACCATTGCGGAATAGGCTCCATCGGCATAGTTCGTTGATCCGTTCGAATGGTAAACCGTCGTCGTCGAAAGTGTGGCCGGCCAGTTCGGAGATGACTCGTTCGAGTCGAAGCCCGCGACGATCTGGGCGAACAACGCATTGGCTCCGGCTTCGGCCATCTGTGTAGCTTGGATTTTTTGCGCCGATCGCCCCGCCAAAGAGCTGAGCTCGCTGCTTAAAGTATAAGCACAAAGAGCGACGATGCAGATCAAAAGAATGATGATCAGACTTGTCGCCGTAATAAACCCGTCCGTTTTTCGAGTTCCAGTCGTATTTCGCCGGCAGATCGTGTTCAATGGTTTCGAAATTTTGCTACAGTAAAAAGGTCGAGCGATCGCGTCGATAGATCGCCTGGTGCAGCGACAGCTGCGCTGTACGTCAGACCGATATCCACAGTTGAAACGCCGGATTGTCCAGCATTAGTCGTTGAATCCACAGGATAAACTGCATCGATGGCCGCTCCCATCGGCGGGGCGTAAGATAGCTGTATGGCCCCATTTGGATAGTTCGTGTCTGGCATGACCCAGGACGCTCCTCCCGACTGCAAAGGAATGCTCGCACCAGCTACAGTGATGGCCGTGTTCGATGAATTGGCGCCGCTTGTATTAGGCACATCCAGAGGAAAAATCAGCGTGGAACCGTCGCCTGTCCAGGCCGCATGGTGTAGAAAAGTCACATTGAACGCTTGAATGTTGGATGCAATTGCAGTGTCCGGCTCAGGCAACGTCGGACTGCCGGCAGCCGGAACGACAATTCGGTTCAGTGTGTATGGTGGCGACGGTCCTGAGAGGTGATAGACGACATCATCTATGTAGGTGGTGCCGACACTCCCGTCCCCGTTATAGGTGACTGCCGGTGATTCCAAGATCATAGTCCCGCTCGGACTGCTCGTATATGTCGAGCCTCCTGTCGAAATTGACGAAAGTACTCCGCAACTGCTGACAGCATCCTGCCGCATCAAGTCTAGCACTGATCGCCCGGAAGACGCGAACGTAGAGTTATTCGATTCCACAATACAGACTCGCGAGGCCATCATCATTCCACCGGCGATTACCCCAAGCACAACTGCAACTAACAACACCGCTAGGAGGGTCTCGACCAGCACGATGCCATGCGTGCGACATACAAGGGGACGGCCGTTCAAATGACCGCTCCTTGTGACTCGTAAGTATCGAGCGTCACCGAAGACTCGGACGAGGTTACATCAGGGCGAGCCCAACTGACAGTGACAATTAACTGAAGTACTGAATGCTGTGCGTCGCCCAGTCCCGTGACGGCGCTCACAACATAGTTGCCTGACATCGATATTGAAGGGAAAGTTGCAAGTACCGAAGAGGGAATATCGAAGCTGCCACTAGCCATCTTGGCTGTATTGGAGAAGCTCTGGCTGCGCAGAGTCTCGATCTCCATTTCCGCAATATTTGTTGCAACTGTCTGCAGTTGCGACTGACGGTCCAGGGTCTGCGAGCCAACTAATAAAGACTCGATCGGCAAAATAGCGAGGACAACGATGCAGAGTGCAATTAAAGCATCAAGGAAGACCGAACCCGATATTCGCCGCCTACTTTGTGATAGCTTCCTCAATCGAAACCCTCTGCTGCTGCCCGTCGGTAAAACACTTGCCGGACGCCCCCGTATAAATACGTAATCGGTAGAAAACTGAATAATCTTAATAGCTTGCTCGCTTGATTCGGATGACACATTACAACGCCTGCAGCGGCGTAGTTCGCCGGCTTTCCTGGTTCACCGCTAGATCAAACGTGTTCTGGCATCGGTCAATTCGGGTATAATTTACCGTCACACTATGGGGGCGATTGGCTTCGACTGGGAGATCGGTCGCTTAGTTTGCAAGCCGAGGCGCCGCTGGCCTCGTAAAAAGCGGCAAAAAAACAAACGCGAATACAAACTTCGTGACATCGCGCTCTTACGCGATGGCTGCCTAACCTAGACTTTTAGACTAGATTAGCAGTTCGTGTCGTCTTTTCAGACGGCCCGTCCCACCGGCTCTGGTCTGATGAGCTGATTGGGGCGTAAAACAGGCAGACTTACTCGTACTTTTTGGAAGCGGAGGTTCGAGGACATCATACGCTTCACAGCGCCGGAGTATCCCGTCTGCGGGAGACAATGGTGTTAAAATTAAAACGCAGAATAAGCTTGTAGAGGGCTAGGTGCTCGCTGCTCAGGACGAGGGTTCAAATCCCTCCGCCTCCACCATAATCGTGATAAATAACAACGACTATTCATTTGTTTGAATAGCCGTTGTTTTTTGCGTGGAATTTATGCGTATTTTGTAAATCTGTGTTACAATACACCTCAACTAGCGATAACAAGTACTTATACTTGAGTTTACGCTCTCTTAACCAGAAATTAAGCCCTGAAGATTCCGCCAATACGTGGAACAGTTCCTTTAGTAGAAGGGCGCTATCAAATGCCATTCGAACTACCAGTGACTTCCGAAGAGGATCGGTATCGATGCCTAAGAAAACAAACAGCTTCCACAAAACAGTTAAGCGGTGCGTCGTCTTCTCTGCACTTGCTGCCATAGCATCCGCCTGTTTATCGATGACCGCAGTACAAGGCGCTAATAATTCGGTAACCCTCGTTGTGGGAGGCAAAAAAGCAGCGTTCGAAGTTTCTCCCTATGTGACAAATAGCGGCACAGTCATGGCGCCGGTCGATTATGTCAAGCTTCTTGGAGCTGCCTACTCGCTCGATAAAGACGGTACGCTTTACATAACCACTGCGACGGGACGCACTTTTGCTACAGTTTTCCAAAACATCAATGATCGCTACATGGTACCGCTGCAAT
Source organism: Armatimonadota bacterium (assembly GCA_003134215.1). GTDB lineage: Bacteria > Armatimonadota > Armatimonadia > Armatimonadales > Capsulimonadaceae > BOG-944. The sequence goes on along the minus strand of PLAD01000317.1, from coordinate 1 downwards.
C